>JAHDGD010000190.1 GCA_020627825.1 Saprospiraceae bacterium | reverse complement strand
GCCAAACTTTCAATTTTGTAATAGCCTCCACATTGTAGTTCGAATACGTTCATAGTTTGTTTCTCTATTAGTGTAATGAACCCATCATTTCGTTCCACTTTTTTACTATAAATTTTAAAATATTTTTTAATAAATTGAAAATGAATGTTTTATAGCCTGTAAAAAGATCCTGTTATATTAAAAATAAATTTAATATTATGGTGTAGTTGACGTGTACTTATAGTTTTGATTTATCAGTTCACAAATAGTTTTACTTCATAAATGCATAATAACCACATGTAAAGGATGTACAAGAGAAAATCTTACAGTTTTTGGACCAATATGAAATACCGGTAAAAATGATATGAATTTTAATGATTGGATTTAGTTTTATTAAGTAACTGATGTGCAAAGAAAATAACATGCGTATGATTTTATTCCTTATCCGTTTTTCAAGTTATTACGTGATTTCTTCCTTTGAAAATTTCAAAGTAGCTAAGGTTATTCCTCAATTTTTAAGTCGAACTCACTAATTCGAGTTTAAATGTAGCACCGACAAATTAAAAATCAAATGGCGTAAAAGATATATTAAATATATTTTTAATGTTTTAAATGCTGTATATCATTCGTATATTTGAAACATGGTAGTATGGGAACAGTATTTAAAATCATTTAGGATCTATCTTAAGTTAGAAAGAGGTTTGTCGGAACATACAGTCGAGGCATATCTTAGAGATGTACGAAAGTTAGCTCAATCTGAGGGCATCTCTTCATTGAATATTTCTCCTCTTAATGTGACTCAGGACCATATAAAGGAATTTATTGCATTTATTTACTCTTGCGGAATGGAGCAGAAATCTCAGGCTCGTATACTTTCAGGAATTCGTGCTTTTTATAAATTTTTGCTCCTCGAAGATGCAATTGAACGGAATCCGGTTGAACACATTGAAAGCCCGAAACTAACTAAAAAAATACCTTCTGTATTGAGTATTGAAGAAATTAATAGGTTGATGAACACTATTGACTTAAGTGATGGCTTAGGACATAGAAACAGAGCAATCCTAGAAACTTTATATGCTTGTGGTCTTCGTGTGAGTGAACTAGTCAATCTAAAACTATCGTGCTATTTCCCTGATGCAGGAATGATTCGAGTGATAGGAAAAAATAATAAAGAACGATTAATTCCTATTGGTGATGATGCAATGAAATACCTCAATATTTATATTCATGAGGTGCGTCGGAAAGGAATAATAAAAGAAGGAGCTGAAGATTTTGTATTTCTGAATAGAAGGGGCAATCCACTTACTCGAGTTATGATTTTCACCATAATCAAACAACTAAAAATAAAAGCAGGTATTACCAAACCTGTCAGTCCTCACACTTTTAGGCATTCTTTCGCGACACACCTTATAGAAGGTGGCGCTAATTTAAGAGCCATTCAAGATATGCTGGGCCATGAATCCATTACCACAACAGAAATTTACACCCACTTGGATACGAGTTTCCTCAGAGAAACAATTATGCAATATCACCCTCGAAATGCAATAAGCTAGTTATTGTATTCGATAAGATCATCCATAATTTGCATCGTTTCTTTAAGATAGATGTCTTTCTTTAAACGATTGATAAAGTCCTCGTTTCTTCCTATTCTTGATGAGTCAGCTTCAATATATGGCATATCGATGGCTAAGTTTTCTACTGTAAGTCCTTCAATTTCTTCTTTACCTATAGATGTATATTTCTTTGACTCTTCTGATTCTTTCATTCTATCGTTAACAAAATCATCGATCTGAAGCGAATAATTTCTATTCTCACTGTTTTCTTTAAGTCGCTCTGCATTCTCCAATATTAATTGAAAAGTCTCATCTGCCTGAACTCGCTCATCACTTCTTTTCTTTAATTCTAGATAATTATCGACTTTATAGACATTTTGTTCATAAGGAACAGCATTAATCTCTGTCCATTCTAATGGATGATCATAATCTTTTTCCCCTCTTTTGATGTATAGATAACTATCTGGTAAAACGATATCTGCTTCTACACCTTTTAACTGAGTAGATGACCCATCTATTCTGAAGAATTTCTGAATAGTCATCTTTATATCTCCTAGTGGTTTAAATTCATTCGCTCCTCTTACTCTATCAAGGGAATAAAAACGTTGTACACTTCCTTTACCAAATGTACTTGGTGATCCTACAATTAAAGCTCTATTATAATCTTGTAAGGCTGCAGCCAAAATTTCACTCGCCGAAATACTGAAGTCATTGATCATGATAATAAGAGGACCATCATACACTACAGATGAATCCTCATCTTCTAAAACCTTAGCTTTGGTTGAATTGACTTTTACCTGCACCACAGGTCCATCTTCTATAAAATATCCTGCCATATCAACTACATCTCGCAACGATCCTCCACCATTATTTCGAATGTCAAGGATTATCCCATCTACATTCTGATCTTTTAGCTTCTCTAGTTCTTTCTTAATATCTTTTGCTGATGAACGTCCATTCTTTGCTTTGAAATCAGCATAAAATGAAGGAAGATAGGTATACCCTATTTTTTCATCTACTCCTTCAAGTTCAATGATCGCCGACTTCGCATTTCCTTCTTCCGTAACAACTACGTCTCGTTCAATTGTTATGTCCTTGAATGTTCCATCAGGTTTTTTAACTGTCAACGTGACTTTTGTCCCTTTTTTACCTCGAATTTTTGAAACGACATCATCAAGTAACATACCCTCTATATTAACAGCTTCTTCTTCATTTTCTTGTTTCACAGCAGAAATAAGGTCATCCACCTCTAGTTCTTTCCCTCTCCACGCAGGTCCTCCTGGGACTATGGAAACAACTTTTGTATAATCTCCATCAGGTGAAAGCCTCGCACCTATTCCTTCTAGTTTTCCTGACATCCTTATATCGAAATCTGCTTTTTCCTTTGGATTGAAATAGTCTGTATGGGGATCGTAAACATGCAAGAACGAATTGATGTATGATTCGAATCGATCCGATCTTCTGATTTTATCCAATCTACCGAACCAATCTTCAAAACTCTCTTTTACTTCTTCTTTGCTTTCTTCCAAAAGCTCTTCCATAGTCTTGATCTCAAGCTCTTCTTTCTCATCGGCATTTGTGCCTTCTTCTTTTGCTTTTTCTCGTTTTTCTATTGCTTTATCTTGCTTGTCTTTTTTGCGGTAATACTTTGAAAGAATATCATATTTTAGCGTTTTTCTCCAGTATGATCTTAGATCTACCTCGTTTGCTGCATATGTTCTTTTTTCTGCATCAAGTTCAATACTTTCTTTAGTCGTGTAATCAAACTCTTTTTTGATTTCGTCTTCAAAAATTTCTTCAGCTCGATCAATCGCATCTTTGATCATTGTATTGGCAGTATTGAACAAGATCAACGTATTGTTCTTTAACTCATCATCCATTGATAAACGAAACGCATCCAGTGAATCAATCTCTGATTGAATTAAAAACCGCTTGTTTCCATCTACTGACTCCAAAAATAACTGATAAGCACTTTGTGAAAATTCGTCGTTTAATTCTACAGGTTCATAATGAACTTGATTGAGATACGTCATAACAGCTTGAATAATCGCACTCTCTTTTTCTTTTGGATCACTTGCAAATGGATTCCATATGTACATCGCTGCGAGAATCGCTAGGGATGAAAAAGCAAACAGATAATTTCTCATTTTCTTACTCAATTTTTATGTCTTTAGCAATGCAATACCATTTAATATCTTAATTGTCGGATAAATTCTACTTAAAATAAGTGATTTCTTCCTTAAAAAACTTCAA
Source organism: Saprospiraceae bacterium (assembly GCA_020627825.1). Taxonomy (GTDB): domain Bacteria; phylum Bacteroidota; class Bacteroidia; order Chitinophagales; family Saprospiraceae; genus JAHDFB01. Next base: position 3,314 of record JAHDGD010000190.1, on the reverse strand, counting down.
AGTAGCTGAGGCTATTCCTCAATTTTATAAGTCGAACTTACCCATTTGCAATGTGAATATAGCACCAACACATTAATCATTTAATGGTATAACACAATATACTTTTACAGTTTATTATATTCGATATAGTAAACGTAACAATAATGATACCACTTAAAGTTTTAACGAATAAGATTTTAACCGAATTTTTGCATTTCCCTTTTTGGGGTTAAACCCCAAAAAAACATTAATCTTGATTAGCAAGTTGTCCACAAGCTGCATCAATATCTTTTCCTCTACTTCGTCGAACCGTCATCATGATACCTTTACTTTTAAGATGACGCGCAAATCGATCTAATGTATCTTTAGAGCTTTTTACAAAGGTTACCCCAGGTATAGGGTTGTATTCTATTACATTGATCCGAACAGGAAAATGCCTGCATAATGACGCCAACTTATTCGCATCTTCAATCGTATCGTTAAAGTCTTTAAACGCAATATACTCATAAGAAATTTTATTTCCAGTGGTTTGATGGAAATAGATTAATGCATCAATCAATGCTGACAATGTGTTTGTTTCATTGATTGGCATGATTTTATTACGTTTTTCATCATCGGCTGCATGAAGAGATAATGCGAGATTTACACCTGGATTATCATCAGCTAATTTTGTAATCATTTTCGCAATACCAGCCGTACTTATGGTGATACGTTTAGGAGAGATATTTAATCCCTTTTCACTCGTCAAAAGATGAATGCTTTGAAGCGTGTTTTTATAATTTAATAAGGGTTCTCCCATCCCCATATATACAACATTAGTTAACGGATGTCCGAATTCCTTTTCACTGATTTCATTGATCAATACATATTGATCATAAATTTCAGAGGCATCAAGGTTTCGCATACGCTTCATTTGGCCCGTTGCACAAAATGCGCAACTCAAGCTACAACCTACTTGTGTAGATACACACACCGTGTACCGATTATCTTTAGGCACCGGGATAAGAACGGATTCTATCTTGAAACCATCATGTAAGGTAAATCGACATTTAAATGTGCCATCTTCACTTCTTTGCTGCATGTCAAGCACGATGCTATTGATGACAAAGTGATCTTCTAATTTTTCGCGTAACCCTTTGGATAAATTAGTCATTTGATCAAATGAAACCGCTCTTTTTTTCCACAACCACTCGTCAATTTGTTTGGCTCTGAACGCAGGTTCTTTTTGGGCTTGAGCCCAAAGTTTAAGCTCGTCCAAACTGTATTTCCGAATATCTGTTTTTACGGTTTCTGCCATAGCTTTTTATTCTGCTAATGCTTGCTGAAAGTGTGCAACAAAGTCCTCTACTGACATCGTTCCTTTATCTCCTTCCCCTTGTCTTCTAACCGCAACACCTCCATTTTCCATTTCTTTTTCTCCTATGATCAAAAGATATGGAATCTTTGCCAATTCATTGTCTCTTATCTTTCGACCTATCGATTCAGTTCGACTATCAATAAATCCGCGAATATCATGTTTTGCTAATTCCATTTTTATCGAATGACACAAATCGATGTATTTATCTGATACTGGAAGCAATACAAATTGATCAGGAGTTAACCACAATGGAAATTTCCCAGCAGTATGTTCTATTAAGATACTCATAAATCGCTCCATACTTCCGAATGGTGCCCTATGAATCATGACAGGTCTATGGCCCGCATTATCCGATCCTACATATTCGAGTTCAAAACGTTCAGGCAAATTATAATCTACTTGAATGGTTCCTAGTTGCCATTGTCTTCCTATGGCGTCTTTAATCATGAAGTCTAGCTTCGGCCCGTAGAATGCAGCTTCTCCATATTCAGTGGTAGTCTCCATTTCTACTTCTTGCGTAGCTTCTATGATGGCGCGTTCCGCTGCATCCCAATTTTCAGGAGAACCAATATATTTCGAAGGATTATCTGGATCTCTTAAACTAATTTGAGCCGTAAATTTTTCGAATCCCATCTTTTTCAATACATACGTAGTAAGCTCCAGTACATTGAGAAACTCATCTTTTAATTGCTCCGTCGTACAGAATATATGGGCATCATCTTGAGTGAATCCCCTTACCCTTGAAAGTCCGTGCAATTCACCTGATTGCTCGTATCTGTATACTGTTCCGAATTCTGCAATTCTCACAGGTAATTCTTTATAAGATCTTGGTCTATGTCCGAAGATCTCGCAATGGTGTGGACAGTTCATTGGTTTCAGATAAAATTCTTCCCCTTCTTTAGGTGTTGTAATAGGTTGGAAAGAATCTTCTCCATATTTATCATAGTGACCTGAAGTAACATAAAGGTCTTTTTTACCTATGTGTGGTGTAACGACACCTACGTAACCTCTTTTTTCTTGCTCTTTTTTAAGGAAGTCCTGGAGGCGTTCGCGCACTTGAGTTCCTTTGGGTAACCATATAGGAAGTCCAGCTCCTACCTTTTCAGAGAACATAAATAGTTCCATTTCTGCCCCTAGTTTTCTATGATCTCTCTTTTTAGCTTCTTCCATCATGTGCAAGTATTCCGTTAGCTCTTTTGCTTTAGGAAAAGTTATCCCATAAATTCTCGTAAGCTGTTTTCTGTTTTCGTCACCTCGCCAATACGCACCTGCTAGAGAAGTTAACTTAACAGCTTTTATGATACCTGTTTGAGGAATATGAGGACCTTTACAAAGGTCTGTGAAGTTACCTTGTGTATAAAAAGTGATGTCTCCATCTTCCAGATCATTTATCAACTCGAGTTTGTACTCGTCATTTTTTTCTTCGAAATATGCAAGAGCATCAGCCTTCGATACTTCTTTTCGAACATATTCGTTTTTCTCACGAGCAAGTTCGATCATTTTCTTTTCGATTTTCACTAGATCGGTTGGCGTAAGGACGGTATCTCCAGTATCAACATCGTAATAGAACCCTCTATCAATTGCTGGTCCTATTCCGAATTTTGTTCCTGGGTAAAGCGCTTCAAGCGCTTCAGCGAGTAGGTGAGCTGATGAATGCCAAAAGGTCATTTTCCCATCATCATCGTTCCAGGTATTGAATACAATAGAAGCATCTTCGGTAATAGGACGAGAGGCATCTCTTATCTCTCCATTTATGGTAGCAGATAACACATTTCTTGCAAGCCCTTCGCTTATTGATTTCGCAACATCCATCGCAGTTGTTCCGCTTTCGTATGTTCTTATATTTCCGTCAGGAAAAGTGACATTGATCATTTGTGAAAAATTTTAAGGGCAAAAGTAAGGAATCGCTTGAAAAGTCACGTGTAATAACTTTTCTTAATTGCAATAAGATAGAATCCTTTTTCCATCAAGGTTCTTT
>JAHDGD010000189.1 GCA_020627825.1 Saprospiraceae bacterium | reverse complement strand
TTTCGACATTTTTTAACGCAATTGGACTTAAGGCCGAACTTTCTTTTTCTGTTCATATGGAAATAATTTGAACTACTGATTAATTGAAAGAAAGTTCTAGTTAGATAGAATAATTGAATCAAGATGCATTCAAGTTAAACCCGAATTATACATTAGAACTTTGTTATGAGGGCTGAAAATACTATAAAATCAGGTGATTTGGAAGATTGATCATAGCAACGCTATGGTTAATCTCAAAACGTCAGATAAGCATTGATTTTGATGTAGTTTAAGCCTGTAATAGATTGTCTAATGCATAATGCAGGTAAAAGTAAGGAGCGTTATCATCACCTCAATTCCATAGGAACTTCCATGAGCAAAATTTTTGCACCAGGTGAGGATTGTATGATCACGTCTTCCGTATCCCACACGCCATATCCATCTCTCTTAGATAAAGGCTGATCATTGACACGAACTTCCCCTTCCAGCACAAATGTGTATAAGCCATTTCCTTCTTTTTTTATGCAGTACGTTTCTTTCACCTCTTTATCATAAGTGCCCATATGAAACCAAGCGTCTTGGTGGATCCATACCCCTTGATCGTCTTTAGACGGTGATAATACTTGATTCAGCTGATTTGTTAAGGTAATATCAGCTAAAGATATTTGGTCATAACGAGGCGTCACGCTTCTTTTATTGGGGAACAGCCATATCTGTAAAAAGCGTACTTCTTGATCTGAGTTCTTATTTTTTTCGCTGTGATAAATCCCCGTCCCTGCGCTCATTACCTGGATATCTCCCTGCTTGATAATGGCTTGATTTCCCATACTGTCCATGTGTTCCAAGTCACCAGACATAGGAATAGAGATGATTTCCATGTTGTCGTGTGGGTGCTTTGAGAATCCTCTTCCACCTGCAACGATGTCGTCATTTAGAACGCGTAACACTCCGAAATTCATTCGTTCAGGATTTCGATATGTTGCAAAACTGAACGTATGGTGCGTATCTAGCCAACCATGATTGGCATGTCCTCTTGTATTCGCGGGATGATATACTGATTTCATTGTTTTGTGTTCTTTTATGGGAAGGTGGTTGAAACCCACATCTTCCATCAATTTGTCATATGTTGAGTCTTTTTTTCGAGCAGACAATTTTGATAATCCTGCTACTCCTGTTCCTATCAACAAACTGTTCTTTAAAAATTTCTTCCGATCCATAACTCGATGTTTAAACATTGATTTACTATGTAATGGTTTGTGCTATTAAAAAGTTCATCATTTCTATTGAATTATTAAAATTAGCACTGTATTTTCTTTGGGCTTAAAGCCCAAAACTTTTTAATGTACTGACCCCATAGTGGGAGGTGTATTCTTTGGTTTTTAGGAGCTAATCTTTTCTTACGAATAGCTTGCAAATAATTTTTTGACACGAATATGAAATTAGATAAATTGTTCGTAATAAGCACAATAACAGACTATTGATTTTGTAAAAGTGGAAAACGGAGAATAATGTGTTGGCAAAATTTCAAGCTTACAAAACGTAGCATCTGAAGTGCCAAAAAAATATTTTGAAATCTGGATAAATAGTTGTGATTTATTCTGTTTCAAAACCATACAATTGTATATCTTTGTGCAGAATTTCGGAAAAGTGAAACTTTTGTATGCGTAAGTTTTTAATAATCAATTTGTTAGTGATTTTGGTAGCTTGTTTCCAAACAAGCGTGATGGCGCAAAATCACGATCACTCAGGACATAATCATTCGAGTCACGATGGACACAGTCATGCTGGCCATGATCACAGCTCGCACGCTGGTCATGATCATGGATCACACGCTGGTCATGATCATGAGAGTCATGCTGGACATGATCACGCTCACGATGGGCATGGAGCCCATCACATGGTTTGTGGTGTTGAATCTGATCATTCTTTTGATATAGGAGCTACTGCATTACACCATATTGCCGATGCAAATGTTTTCACCATAGGACCTCTTCACATTCCTCTGCCAGTCATTTTATATTCCAAAGATCAGGGGGTAAATGTTTTCACAACCAAAAAATTTCATAATGCTACTTTAGCACATCATGCTGATGGTCATATCGCTCATAATGGATACGTTCTTCATGGAGGAACAATAAAGAGAATAGATCCTACCTATAAAGTAAATGGTCAATCATTTAATTCGAATGCTGATGTTGACATAAAAGGATATGTGTGGCAACCGGCTCCTATTTACGATAAAGATGGAAAAGACACGGGGAAAACGAAAGAAACAGCTTTTGCTTGTGATGGAAAAAATTTATGGAAATTAGAGAATAGTAGTACAGCAGACTTTGGCCTTTTCGGAGGAGGTTTTACTTCTTTTATAGACTTTTCATTGACGAAGAATGTAGTGTCCATGTTATTGATCTGTCTATTGTTGTTCTTTGTTTTCCGAAGTGTAGCGAGGGCTTACGCCAAAAGAGAAGGAAAAGAGCCAAAAGGGCTTCAGTCATTGATGGAGGTGTTTGTTGTATTCATCAGAGATGAAGTTGCTATTCCATTCTTAGGGCATAAGTGGGAAAAGTATTTCGGATTATTGGCTTCTATATTTTTCTTTATTGTAGGGTTGAATTTATTCGGTCAGATTCCATTTTTTGGGAATGCGAACGTGACGGGTAACTTGGCGGTTACTGCAGTAATCGCAATCATCGCATTTATTGTAACGAATATTAATGGGAATGGACATTACTGGGGACACTTATTGAATCCACCAGGGGTGCCTTTCTTTGTAAAAATCATATTAGTGCCAGTGGAATTGATGGGGATCTTCATCAAGCCTATTACATTAATGCTGCGTTTGTTTGCGAACATCGCTGCAGGGCACATCGTATTGGTTGTATTTGTAGGATTGATTTTCGTTTTTGGAAAAGAAGGGACGAATATATTCGGAGGATACGCAACAGGAATAGGGTCAGTATTGCTGTCTTTATTCATGATGGCAATAGAATTAATAGTTGCATTTGTGCAGGCATTTGTATTCACGCTTTTGACGGCGTCGTATATAGGGGCAGCAACGGAAGAAGCACATCATTAAATTTGAATTTTAATTAATAAATATTTTATTATGACATTTTTAGCAATGGTAGGATCAGCTTCAGCAATCGGAATGGGATTAGCTGTAATAGGAGCTGGTTTAGGAATTGGCTGGATTGGTGCGAAAGCAATGGAATCAATCGCAAGACAACCTGAAGCTGTAGGTGATATCAGATCAAACATGATCTTGATGGCTGCCTTCATCGAGGGTGCGGCACTTATTGCCTTAATTCTTGCGTTCGTTATCGCTAACGCTGGAGTATAATCCAAGAAAATATCACTCGGTGCTCTTAGCGATTGGCTAACAGCCCGAGTGTATTTTAAAAGCATTAAAAAGTTTTTGGGCGGAAGCCCATTCAAATAAAATAAAAAGTACAATATGTTATTTTTAGCAGGTGGATTAGAATTATCTCCTATTAAACCAGATGTAGGATTGTTATTATGGACAGCAATTGCGTTCATCGTATTCTGGTATATGATGAGTAAATTTGCTTTTGGTCCGATCAAAGATGCTTTGAAAAAAAGAGACCTTGACATCAAAACTGCGCTTGATAAAGCTGAAGAAGCAAAAGCACAGATAGGTGACCTTGAGGCAGAGCACAAAGCATTAGTGGCAAAAACGCAGGAAGAGCGTGCAGCCATCTTGAAAGAAGCGAATGACACGAAAAATTCGATTATAGAAGAAGCAAAAGCTAAAGCAAAGTCTGAAACAGATCGATTGTTAACAAATGCGAAACTAGAGATCGAAAATCAAAAGAAAAAAGCAATCACAGAAGTAAAGAATCAGGTAGGAATGATGGCAATCGAGATTGCTGAGAAAGTGATTAAAAAAGATCTTGCAAACGATGCGAATCAAAAATCTTTCGTGAATCAATTAGTAGACGATATTAAACTGAACTAATGTCCATTAATAAAATTGCATCCCGTTACGCCAAGTCTCTTTTGGATTTAGCAAAAGAGCAAAACAAAGTAGACGCAGTTCTTGAAGATGTGAAAATGTTCAAGCAAGCTACGGAAAACAGGGATTTGTATCTGTTGTTAAAAAGCCCGATCGTAAAGACGGATAAGAAGTTAACGATATTGAAAGAGATTTTCGGAGGGAAAATGGATGAGTTGACCATGGCATTTGTGAATATTATCACAAAAAAAGGTCGTGAAGCCTATCTTCCTGAGATCAATGACGAATTTATCAATCAACATAGGATACTTAATAAAATTTCAAAAGTGATCATCACAACTGCGGAGAAGCTTAGTGATGCGGATCTTGCTGGCATTACAAGTAAGTTGAATGCAAGTACTGAAACACAAGAGAACTTGGAGATTGAAACGAAAGTAGATCCTTCTATAATCGGTGGTTTTGTTATCGAAATAGGAGATAAATTATATAATGCGAGTGTATTACACAAGCTGGAACAATTAAAGAAACAATTTAGCGGCAACGAATTTGCTGCCCAAATTTAAATACATAATCTAAGTAAATAAGAAGCAATGGTTAATGTAAAACCGGATGAAATATCTGCAATATTAAAACAACAATTATCAGGATTTAAAACTGAAACAGAGCTTGAAGAAGTAGGAACGGTACTTGAGGTAGGTGATGGAATTGCTCGTGTGTATGGACTTACAAAAGCACAAGCTGGTGAGCTTGTAGAATTCGAAAATGGTGTTCAAGCAATCGTATTGAACCTAGAGGAAGACAACGTAGGGGTTGTACTTTTGGGATCAAGTGAGAACATCAAAGAAGGATCTACTGTAAGAAGAACCAACCGAATCGCTTCTATCAATGTAGGAGAGGGTGTTGTAGGTAGAATTGTTAATCCACTAGGTCAGCCAATCGATGGTAAAGGACCTATTTCAGGTACGACATATGAAATGCCAATCGAGCGTAAAGCACCAGGTGTTGTATTTCGTCAGCCGGTAAATGAGCCACTTCAAACAGGAATCAAAGCGATTGATTCGATGATTCCTATTGGGAGAGGACAAAGAGAGTTGATCATTGGTGACCGTCAGGTAGGAAAAACAGCGATCGCGATTGATACGATCTTGAATCAAAAGGAATTTTATGATGCGGGAGAACCCGTATATTGTATATATGTAGCTTCAGGACAGAAAGCTTCTACTGTTGCACAAGTAGCAAAAGTACTAGAAGATAATGGAGCAATGGCTTATACGACGATCGTATCGGCATCAGCTTCTGATCCTGCACCACTTCAATTCTATGCTCCATTTTCAGGTGCATGTATAGGAGAGTTTTTCAGAGATACAGGACGACCTGCATTGATCATTTATGATGATTTATCTAAGCAAGCAGTTGCTTACCGTGAGGTATCGCTTTTACTTAGAAGACCTCCAGGACGTGAGGCATACCCAGGTGATGTTTTTTATCTTCACTCAAGACTTCTTGAGCGTGCAGCAAAAATCATCGCTGATGATAAGATTGCACAAGATATGAACGATTTACCTGAGTCGCTTAAAAAAGCAGGAATCGTAAAGGGAGGAGGATCGTTAACAGCTCTTCCGATCATCGAAACACAAGCAGGTGATGTATCAGCTTATATTCCTACGAATGTGATCTCGATCACAGATGGTCAGATTTTCTTGGAATCTAACTTATTCAACGCGGGTGTAAGACCAGCAATTAATGTGGGTATCTCGGTATCACGTGTGGGTGGATCAGCTCAGATTAAGTCGATGAAAAAAGTATCAGGTACGCTTAAGCTTGACCAAGCTCAGTTCCGTGAACTCGAAGCATTCGCGAAGTTTGGTAGTGATCTAGATGCAGCGACACAAGCAGTTCTAGAGAAAGGTAAGCGAAACGTTGAAATATTGAAGCAACCTCAATATTCTCCAGTGTCTGTTGAGAAGCAGGTAGCGATCATTTTCCTAGGATCAAAAGGATTGTTGAAAGATGTGCCAGTAAACAAAGTAAAAGAATTCGAATCATTATTCCTTTCTACTTTGGAGCAAAGACATCCAGATGCATTAGCTGATTTCAAATCAGGTAAGCTGACAGATGAAGCTACAGCAGCCGTAACAAATTTAGCAGCAGAATTATCTGCACAGTATAAATAATAGTTCAGCTTTTTATAAAAGCTTAAACCATAAAATCTAAAGCATGTCAGGTGCATTAAAGGAAGTAAGAGATAGAATCAGTTCTGTAAAGAATACGCAACAGATCACCAAAGCGATGAAAATGGTATCTGCTTCTAAGCTTAGAAAAGCACAGCAAGCAATTACTATGATGCGTCCTTATGCGGATCGATTGGACTATATGTTGAAAAATATTCTATCGAATCTAGAAGGAGATGCGGGGACAGTGTATGGAGTTGAGCGCGAAATCAAGAAAGTTCTTATTGTAGTAATTACATCAAACAGAGGACTTTGTGGAGCATTCAACACGAATATTCTAAAGCAAGTTCGAACGCTTTTGGAAGATAAGTATCCGACTCAACTTCAAGCTGGACATGTAGATTTTCTTTATGCAGGAAAAAAAGGATTTGACTTTTTAGCAAAGCGTAATCCAAATAGTCAACACAACTCAGATAATCTAGATGTTGTGAACAATCCTGACTTTGAAGAAATCGCTGAGATTGCAGATCAATTAATGGAACAATTCCGTACAGGGGAATATGACCGAATTGATGTGGTTTATACGAAGTTTAAAAATGCAGCAACTCAAATTCCGGTTGCTGTTCAATATCTTCCTGTACCAAAAGTTCAAAAAGAGGCTACGTCTTCTGCAAAAGAGACTGTTGCTGACTATATTTTTGAGCCAAGTAAGGAAGAATTATTAAAAGATCTTGTACCTTCAATTCTTCAAACATCTTTCCATAAATACATTTTAGATAACGTTGCTAGTGAGCATGGAGCTCGAATGACAGCTATGGATAAAGCAACAGAGAATGCACAGGAAATGCTTGGAGAATTGAAGAAATCTTACAACAAGGCGCGTCAAGAAGCGATTACCAAAGAACTTGCAGAGATTGTTGGTGGTGCAGCTGCACTGGAGGGGTAGAATCGGCCACTTCGGCCACTTCGGCTTCGCTCAGTGACCTTTTCTAAGTACTTCGAAGAATTCAGTGACCTTTTTTCAGTGTTACAAAGAATTCAGTGACCTTTTTTCAGTGCT
>JAHDGD010000023.1:13542-38790 GCA_020627825.1 Saprospiraceae bacterium | reverse complement strand
GAAATAAAAGGTACCCTAACTTTTAATCACTCATGATAATGGACTATTATTCATTCACAAAAGTTGTTATTTCTTAGGTATTTTAGATCTCATCACGAAGTTCTATTACATAATGCGGGTTAAATTGGTATAAGTCCTTCTTTATAGAATATCTTTGCGGTCGAAATAAGAATATAAAATGTCAAAAACAAGCAAAGGAAAGAAAGTAGCGGAATCTAAGACTATAATGACAGAGCTTATTATGCCCAATGATACAAATCCACTAGGTAATTTAATGGGTGGAAATCTAATGAGATGGATGGATATCGCAGGTGGCATATGTGCTGCAAAACATTGCGGAAATCATGTTGTTACAGCTTCCGTAGATCATATTTCTTTTACGCAACCTATACATTTAGGAGATGCTATTACAATTGAAGCTTCTGTTACAAGGTCATTTAATACCTCAGTAGAAATTTATATTGAAGTTTTTGCTAGTGATATTACTGGAGAAAACCCGCGAAAAAGCAATCATGCTTTTATGACCTTTGTTGCCTTGGACCCAAAAACGAAAAAGCCATGTAGTGTTCCCCCTGTTATTCCTTTGTCAAACGAAGAAGAAAAATTATATGAAGCTGCATCTCGAAGAAAAGAGATTCGCCTCATTCTTGCTGGGAAATTAAAAGCCGAAGATGCCAATGAAGTTAGAGATTACTTCGACCGCTTCCCTAAAAGATAATCACTTACCGTATTTTTTTTCTAATGTCGTAATCTGAAAATGATAGACAAATGATAGGACTACATAAAGTCCTATTGTGAGAAGGAAACTCAATTTCCAGTTTACCAACATACAAACTAAGAATCCCGTTATCAATATTCCTAGATAATATCTCGAATAAGGATCTTTTTGTATGCCTTTCACAGAAAACATTTTAAGATTACTTACATTCAGAACACATACAAGCAATACAAGACTAATTATTATAATCTCAAGCCCTTGCAATTCTTCTTTAGCTAAAAATAGACCTGCTATCATGAAACCAGACGCTGGGGTTGCCAAACCTTTGAAATAATAGCTTTGATCATCTGATACATTAAATTTTGCTAAACGCATTGCTCCAGTCAAAGGAATTAAAAAACAGATATAAGCATAAGGTTCCTCCAACATTTGAAAAAGAAGATATGCTGGTGCAACACAAAAAGTAACCATGTCAGCTAATGAATCAAGCTGTGCACCAAATTCACTTTGCGCATTTAATAGTCTTGCAGCTAATCCATCCCATAAATCAAGGAAAGCACCAATTAAAATTAATGCAATTCCATATTTCAAATCCAGGAATAATACACCTATTCCACATAATAGATTCATGCACGTTATAATCGAAGGAATTGATGCTTTTAAGGAATTCATTTTTTAATTTTCATCAAGTTCTATAATAGTTGTTTGCTCCTTCCCATTTCGTTCATATGTGACTTCAACTCTTTGACCCACTTCATATTCTTCTAAAGCAAGCACAAGGTCGCTATTATTTTCGATAACAACATCATTGATTTTAGTAATTAAATCACCTACATACAATTGTCCTCTTTGATCTCTTCGTGTTCCTATAAGACCTGCTTTATCCGCTCCTTTACCATCTAACACATTCATGATCAAGGCACCTTTCACATTATACCTCTCCAAAAATTGCGTATTTTGTACCAGCTCCACTCCCAAAACAGCTCTTTTTATTCTACCATACTTGATTAAATCTGAAACGACCCACTTTACAATATCCACTGGAATCGAAAATCCTATTCCTGCATATGCACCACTTGGACTATAAATAGCCGTATTAACTCCTATTAATTCTCCTGAACTATTTATCAATGGGCCACCCGAATTACCTGGATTGATTGCAGCATCGGTTTGTATTACATCGCGTATTTCTATATTATTCGGTGCATTAATCTCTCTTCCTAAGGCACTTATAATACCCGTAGTTAGTGTATAATCCAATCCAAAAGGATTTCCTATTGCTAAGGCTGTCTGCCCAACTCGTAATCCTTCAGATCTTCCTTTTTTAATAGGCATTAGCACTTCTTTTGGTGCCTCTATCTTTAATACAGCTAGATCTTTATCTGGTGCCACACCAACTAGAGTAGCTGGATAAGTTCCTTGGTTCTGTAAAGTAACGTTAGCACGATCTGCACCTTGTATCACATGAAAATTTGTTACAACATGACCTTCTTCGTCCCAAACGAAACCGCTACCAGAACCTCTAGGTATTTCATTGACATCTCTCGTCCAGTATGATCGTTCTATTGTTGATGTTGTAATGAATGCAACTGAAGGAACTGATTTTTCGAATAAGGAAATTGTATTTTTTTCAGCTGCTTTCAAATCCAGCGCATCAAATGAAGGCAGTGGTTTATCTTCCTTAGCATTCGTCTTTTCTAATTTTTTCATAGACAACCCGAAAAGAATTCCTGAAAGTAGCAGTAATACACCTGTAATTATGTGACTTGTTTTCATAAATGAATTGTTCTTTCACCCAATATATGAACGTAAAAATAAATGCTCACAATTAAATGTCGCATTTAAATAGAGTTGTAAAGCTAAATACTCCATTAAATGGATGTTTTTAACGATAAAATTATTCAATAAAAAAGAGCAAATCCTGTGTAAAAGAATTTGCTCTATTTTTGTTCTTCAAAAAAGGTTACTTACTATCTAGTTACCTCTTTTATCTTCTAAATCTTCCATGTGTTCCATTCCATCTATGTCAAGATCCTTGGATAGTCTAGCTAAGACATTTAAATCAATATCCCCTACAAATGAAATAAGGGTAAAATCCGAACTAGAACCACTGATCATAAGAAGTTCAGTAATGATATCATTTTTCTCTTTCACTAGAAATAATACTTCTTCTTCCTTTCCTTCTTTGACAACCATCAATTCTTCATAATCTTTACGATCTATCCTTTTCGCCGCATCTCTAAAGTACGACATTCCATCGTTTAGATCTGCAGTCAAGATCCTTAAGTTGTCTAATTTATTGATTAACTCTCGAACCTCTGGATCCATGTCTTCAGGTGTCACCTTGGATACCATTTGGAATAATTTAGGACCGATTTGGACAGAAGTAAATCTATCGTCATCTACATAATCACTAAAGAATTTACCTATTGCATCATTTTGACCAAATGAAAAAGTTGAAATTAAGGTGGCAAATACTACGATTAAGCCTATTTTTTTCATTATTAAAAATTATATGGTTAAAAAAAGATTATTTAAAAATTCGTGTGTGTTTAAGATTCGTCAACCCCTTCATATTCTCAGTCCCCTTATCTAATTTATTCTTTGCCATACCCAAAGCGGCAAGTGTTTGCTCCAGTGCAAGCTCTGCTTCGATACGTTCTTTATCTGTTAAGCCATCCGCAAGACTTCCTCCATTATCAGGCTTCAATAAGAAAATAGCAGCAAATACAGCTAAGAATACCGCAGCTATAGAACCTAGTCTCCTCACGCGTTTCCATAATGGAATAACATCAGCTTCTTTTGATGTCTTTACCTCATGCTTGCGTATAATGGATTCAACATCAAGTGTCGAATGAATCTCTTTCTCTTTTTCCAGAAAAGAATTGTACGGGCTTTCTAATCCATTTTCTTGTTGTTCCAGTAAATGGTCAAGACTTCCTGTATGAGACTGGACAATTAAGTCTATGTCTAGATCACAAGATACTTGCTGTTCGTTAGCTATAAATTTTTCATAAATAGGATCGAACGCCTCTTCTTCAAGTAATCTTTCAAGTTCACCATTCTCCGCTTGAATTAAAAGAGAAACATCAGTAGATGACTTTTCACTTTGGGCGAAAGCCTTATATTCTTCATACAATACGCCCATTTCTACTTCTTGCTTATCCAGCATCTTATCAATCGATCCTGTTTCAGCATGCAAAACAAGTGAAACCGGTGCTGTACTGATCTTCTTTTTCTCAGTCATAAGAAAGGAGACATATTCTTCTCCCATATCCAAAGCCTGTTGTTCGAGTAATTCTTCTATAAGTAGCTCTTCCTGCGGGCTGCAAGTTCCAGCTTCAAGTTTCTGAAACAATATGTCAATTTCGTGATTTGTCATCTTATGCATTTTTAAGAATTTCAAGTTGTTGTTTAAGCGCTTGTCGTCCTCTATATATGTTGATTTTTACTTGATTATTAGTAAAGCCAGTAATTTCCGCAATCTCATCATAACTGTACTCTTCTATATCCCGCAGATGTAAAACTGTCCTTTGGATTTCTGGTAATTTTTGATAAAGTTGTTTCACCTTACTTAACATATCGTTAGTTTCCAGTATCTTTTCTGGTGTAGGAGTCGAAGAAGAAATATTTACATACTCACTTATATCATTCGTTTTACGATGCTTTGAACGTGTCTTATCTATAGCTTGATTCCGAGTTAAAGTCATACACCAACCGCCCTTATTATCAATGGTTTCGAAATGATCCTTCTTATTCCACACTTTAATAATAACTTCTTGAACGACATCTTCAGCCTCTTCTGGATTCCCTACAATTCTCAAGGCAAGACGATACATCTTATCTTTTAAACCTTCCAAAATATCTGTAAATTCTCGATTTGTCATGTTTTTATTTTTGTTTCATTGGGGCTTGTCACATTTCTAAAAAGATGACGTTTCATTCCCTTTTTTAGTTACACGAATTTCCATTTAATTATTAAATATAACTTATATATTTCGTTATACCATTTAAATTTTAGAATGTCGCATATAAATTCAAAATTACAAATAGGTGTAGTCGACTTATAATATTGAGGAATAGCATGAGTTACTTGGAAATTTTCTAAGGAAGAAATCACTTATTTTAAAAAGAATTTATTCGGCATTATAAAGTTAAAACGGTATTACATGGAAATTCCATTTAAAAATGTTTTTTGGGCTCGAGCCCAAAAGGTATTAAAAATGAGGCACTTTGCACGAAATTAGTAGTTGTATTAGCCTTCAGTAAATTTGTATCCTACTCCTCTTACGGAAATAAAGAATACAGGTTTAGTGGGATCCTCTTCGAAATTCTTTCTCAACATAAGAATAAAATTATCTATTGTCCTTGTTGTAGGAATGACATCATAACCCCATACTGCTTGGAGAATTTCTTTTCGACTAACAACTTTATTTTTCCTTTCAATGAGTAACCTCAATAATAGAACTTCTTTTTTAGTGAGTTTGAATTGATTGCGAGGTCCTTTAGCTTCATACGTATTGAAATTAATTGAATTATTTCCAAACTCATAAAACTCCAATTCTCCTTTTATGTCCTCATGAGAACGTTGAAGTAATTTCTCTATACGTAACAGAAGTTCTTCAAGGATAAAAGGTTTAGGCAGATAGTCATCTGCACCTGTTTTGAGACCTATAATTCTATCTTTTGGTTCGCCTTTAGCTGATAACATTAGAATAGGGATAGAAGGATTTTGAAGTCGTATTTGCTCACATACTTCTATACCGTTAAGACCGGGAAGCATGATATCGAGTAATATAAGGTCGAATCGTTCTTTTTTGAAAAGATCGACAGCTTCTTTCCCATCTTTCGTCCATACCACCTCATATTCTTCCAATTCAAGATTCATCTTTACGAGAGTCGCTATACTTTCTTCATCCTCAACTAATAATATCCGTATCATTTGATTTTTATTTCAACTTTAAATATTGTTCCCCCTTTGGGATTATTAAGAACCTCAATTGTGCCTTGATTTTTTTTGGTAATTTTATTAGCAATATACAAACCAAGACCTGTGCCTTTCGATTTTCTTGTATCTTCGTTTCCCACTCGATAAAACCTATTAAAAATGTTTTTTTTCTCGTGATCAGGTATTCCTATTCCTTCATCTTTAACTTGTATCGTAAGAAACGATTGGTTAATGTTTAAGTTAACTTCTACGTCTTTTTCACTATATTTCAAGGCATTCCCTATAAGATTTTCACATATCAACATACAACCATACACATCAATTTTAAACGTACTTGTATTGTCATTATCGAATGAATAAAATACTCTGTCTTCGCCTGGTCTGTAGTGCCGATTGTTCTTGATTTCATTTACTAAATTCTCAAGAGATGTTTCATTAAGTTGGCCTTCATAATTATGATCCAAAGAAGTTGCAGTAAGAATATTTTCTAATTGATTATGTAAACGATTTACTTCGGAAATACCATTCGTGGAAATCAATGTATTCTGTTCTTTGCTAAGATTACGCTTCTTAATTGTTTCAAATGCTAGTTTTATTGAAGCTAAGGGAGATTTTAATTCATGTGTAATGCTAAGTAAAAAATTGTTTTGTCTTTCGCTAAAATGAAGTGTTCTTCTATAAGCAACATATAGGTAGCTAATACCTGCTATTAATGCTAATCCAAAGAAAACTCCTTCACCAATAATCATTTTTCTTTGCCGATCATATTTATCATGAAGTTGAGCTGTCGTTTGCGAAATCTCTGCAGGTTCATATGAGTTGATTATGAGTTGTTGCTCATAGATTTTCTCATTTTTTGAATACAATAGAAAAGACCACCAAAACAATGCGGCAGACATATAGAAAATGATTATAAAAGCAGTCCATTTCATATTGAGTAATCCTCTTAGTCAAAGGTCAATAAATAAACGCACAAAAACGATGATGTTTTCATAAGAATGAACTTTCTTTGCCTTAATTGCTTACTTTTACACTCGTTTTACAAACTAACCTAGAAATTGCATACAGCTCATCAAGATATTCTCCTTTATCTTTGTGATGGAAAAGAATTGACTTTTCCTTCTTTAGGATCTTTGTTGCTTTTGAAAAAAGGTGAGAGTGAAATGCAATTGTCTTTTAGTAGGGGAGGAAGCATAGATTATCTAGAGCAAATTCGATATTTCTCTGGTATTTGGGGTATATCTCAAGTTAAAGTAAATCGATTTTTTTTAAAATTGAGTGATGAAATTTATAGAAAATGTATCGATGAAGATATTTTTTCTCTACCTCATATAGGTAGATTCATACTTACGGATGATAAAATTCAATTTAGTAGTTATTATTTTGTAGAACAAAACATTGTTCTTCCTAGTACTCAAACTTTCAATAGAGCAAAGAAAGAGGAAATAAAAGAAGTAATAAATTCTACGTCTGAAAAAGATCAAATTAAAATATCAGATAATCAGTCTAATTATATTTCACGTCCTTTATTTTCAAAAAACATAGCTGGATTTCTTTTAGCATTTATTATACTATTTATTGCAACTATTGGAATAATCCAATACACAAACTCAAATCGCTTTCCAACTAACTTTAACTTTAAAGATTCAGGATATTCACCTTCTGATTTCAATAAAGCTCCCGTAATTAAGGATTTCCCTTCAGAAGAAGAGAAAAAAAATAATAACTATATAAAAATAGATAAGCTTGATAGCAAGTCTTCCTTCAAAGAGCAACTTACTACAAAAGATAAAAATAACAATTGCATCTATGTACTTGGTAGCTTCAGAAATGAACAAAACATCAGAAATTTAGAGGAAAAAGTTGAAAACATAGGAGAGCAAATTTTTAAAACGGAGATATCAGGTCTCACTAGGATAGGGGTAACCATACCTTGTGATGCGACAATCCGTTACGAAAAACTAAGATCAATTTCACCTGAAATGTGGCTTTTGATAGAATAATAAATGAATCTGGAATCTTATATATTTAGATTATTCCCTTGGATCAAATATTTCGATAAAGGTAGAAAAATGCAAAGAGATAAGTTCTTTGTTGAAACGAACAGCTTAACTACTATTGAAAAAAACAAAAAACCATCAAGAACAGCCATCATAAATTTTATTCTTGCGTCTTTAAATCGCGAAACATATTATCTTGAAATTGGAACCCGAAATCCAGAAGACAATTTCTTACATATCGAAGCTGATAAGAAGATTTCAGTGGATCCTGGATATGAATTCAAGCAGAATCCAGTTGACTTTAAAATGACGAGTGATGTTTTCTTTGAGCAATTAAACAATGGGAAGATCTTAGATTCTAATGAAACATTTGATGTTATTTTTATTGATGGACTACATTTAGCTTCACAGGTAAATAGAGACATAGCAAATGCCTTAAAGTATATAGCTGATGATGGATTCATTATTCTTCATGACTGTAATCCTCCTACACAGTGGCATGCAAGAGAAACATACGAATTCCATCTTTCTCCTGCTAAAAGAGCTTGGAATGGAACGACTTGGAAGGCATTTATCAAATGGCGTAATAATCCTGAATTATATTCATGTTGTATTGATTCAGATTGGGGAGTCGGAATTTTATCTAAGCAAATTAATATTGGCTTACCACTTTCAAGTCCGATAAATGAATTCTATGAATTTCATGAATTCAATTCCAACAGAAAAAATCTATTAGGATTAATTTCATTTGAAAAATTTAAGTCCTATTTTTCTTAGGCGAAATCTGAAGAATAGTTAACAAGTTTCTTTTATATGCTGCTGATACACTGATTTGTTCTTCATTGTAATAAAATACGCCACTTTTATAAGTGAGAACATGTGGTGAAAAATGAAAAACGTAATGCGCTCTTTCTTGAAGAATAGACAAGTTCTCTTTGTCTAATGATACAAACTTAAAATATTGAAGTACACCGACCTCAAATAAATGAGATAAAGCAATAAATTGATCGTCTTTAGTAAAAGCAAATCTTTCACCATTACCTTCCATTCCAAACCACGGAATTACAGATGATTTTGAAATCCTGAAAATTTCTGGAATGTATTTTATATAGAATGTATACTTTGAAAATGTCTTAAACTCTATTGGTAGTGATTTCTTCTCAAACCGCTCATCATATCTCCAAAAATAAACACCTTGATTTAACCAAGATGGGTCTTTAGGGTCAACTTTAGTTTGTTTATCAAAATAGTGCATAAATAAATCATGCGTAATAAACTGTAATGTAGAAGCATTTAAAGCATGATCAATTACATCATCAATCCCCATTATATGGATAAAATTTTAATCTCAACTCGTTGATTCTTCTTCCGTCCAGCCAGTGTTTTGTTGTCAGCAATTGGTTTATCTTTTCCATATCCTTTATAAGATATTCTTTTGGGGTCTATACCTTCATGATAAAGATATTCAGCAATGTTTCTTGCTCTTGCAGTCGACAAGCGATCACAAATATCTTTTGGTGGTTTACTGTTGGTATGACCTCCAATTTCAATCACAACAGAAGGGTTTTTCTTAAGAAAAAGATATATTTCATCTAAGACAGGCTCAAAAGTTTTCTCTAAATTAAAAGAATCAGCTTCAAAATATAATTGATCAACCCTAAGGGTTTGACCTACAATTAGTTCTTCTGCATTTAATAAAGGAATAAACTTCTCTGCTGGAATTTCAAATTCAGATTCCACTTTACACCCATCAGCATCAGTTATAGTGATAGTGTGTAACCCTGCACTTAAGTCAGAACGTTCTATCCCTTCTTTTTCATCATCCCACTTGAAAGAATAGGGTGGGACTCCTCCACTTATGCTGACTTTTGCATATCCATCAGCAACACCAGCTTTTGTAATCTGTCTAATTTCATCAAATCCTAACGAAAGAGGATAGGGGTTGTCCAACTCAATTGAGCTAACAAATGTATTATTATTTTTATCTGTTACAGTGACTGAATATGTCCCTTCACTTAAGCCGCTAATTTTCTTACCTCTTAATTTAGGATCATTCCATTCATATTTATACGGAGATGCACCACCATAAGACGTAACACTAATTACACCTCTTGCACTTCCATTACACGATATTTTTTCATCAATTGCTAGCAAAGCAGATAATTCTGTTGTTTTAGTATCACCAAAACTTAATAAGTAAAGACCATTTTCTTGTGTTCCAATCCATATATCTTGATTTGCATCTCCAGACAAAGAATTAGTTTGTTGAGCTATGAATCCTAGTGTTTTTGTGTAAGAATGAATTTCTTCAATATAAGGATTATACCGTACAAGATTATTACTGGCTAAAACCAACCTACCGTCTTTATCCGTAGTAATGTCTCTCACTACTCCTTCTTTTAATCCTTTATCCAAAGCTGCTGGATACCAACGCCCATATGGATCAATAACCCACATTTCTTTATCTGTAATAAGCCATATACCTTCTTTATTATAGGTCATAGACTCCATACTATGTTTCTTTTCAAATACTTTCCACTTATTTTTTGAATTCAATTGCAAGAGACCTTGATCGGTACCAAACCAGATATTATTTTGTGGATCAGCAAATACAAAATTGACTTGGTCAGTTAAAAGCTTACTATTATTTTTATTATAATATGCAGTGCGCTTCTTTGTTTTTAGATTGATTTTATATACTCCTTTATTTGTTGCACACCATAAACTGCCTCGAAAGTACATGATATCGTTACAAATAATATCGTCATAAAATGTAAAAATTTCTTCTTGTAAACTATATATCGTAGTGCCACTTATAGCCCATACATCCTCTTTTTTATTGGTACATAAAGCTTGAAAATCACCTTCCAATATGCGTTCAGCAGCAACATTTTTATCTACAATCTTATATACTCCAGTATTTGTAGCAATAAATTTAGCATTAGAAGCTGTGACAACAATATCTTGAATAGAAGACTTTGCAGGTAATCCATTATACTGTATTATTGTTAATAAAGAATCAGGTAATTGCCCTATTGCAAATAAAGGGAACAATAAAAAAGCAATCAAGTATTTCATTAGACTTTGTTTTAAAATCTTAACCATCCTAAAATATCAAAATCCGCAATAGTATATATCCCATTGTATTCAACTAATGTTAATTTCTGGCGAGACTTTTTACCAACATTCTGTTGAATTAATATGATATGATCATCATGTACTTCTGCAATTATACCTATATGGCCAAATGGATTATTCTTGTAAGCGTCATAAACTACAATGTCATTCACTCTTGGTTTTTCATAACGAACATTTCTATATTGCATCAATCCTCTTTCTGAATTATAAGCTACATCTTGAAGATCTTTCTTAAAGAAATCTTTTGCATGTCCATATGAGTTCGGCATTTTATGACCATATTTTTGATGGTAAAATCGCTTAACAAATTCAACACATTGCCATTTCAGACCATAATTATATCCATCATATGCTAAATGTCTTCCTTGAACATGACGAATAGATTTACCATTGTAGTATACTTTAATACCTTCATGGCTATCAATTACATCTCCTATTTCAGGTTCTAGCATAAAGGAGCTAGTAATCAAAAATACAAATGGTAAAAGAAGCAAGCGCAAGTTGAAAGTATAAAGCATAGGGGCAAATGTATAGTATTTACTTTATATGGAAAATGATATCAAAGATATTAAAAAAATTAATAATATATAATTATTTGATTTATAGTTTAACGTTTTATTGCTTTTGTCATTTCACGCTTACCAGGTGGCCCAGGCAAACCAATGACTTCAAATCCTGCTGCTCTCATATTTCTTTTAACTTGTCCCTTAGCACAATAAGTAACCAAAGAACCATCCTTTGACAATGAGTTATACAAAAGTTGAAAGATATCCGTCGTCCATAATTCTTCTTGTGCCGCAGGTGCAAATGCATCGAAATAAATTAAATCAAAATAAGATTGATTCTTCAGCTTTAGAATATCTTCATGCCGCTTTTCGAATGTGAAAAATTTTGAAAGAATTATTTGTTTTGAAGATTCACTTGTATGTAACGATAAGAATTCTTTATCTGACTTAAAGTGGCTTCCATATTCCAGATTTCCTGCCATTTCAATAGATATGGGGAATTTTTCATAGCCCACATATTCTATAGCACGCTGATTAACATCAGCATACTCCCATGTCATTAATGCATTTAATCCAGTTCCAAATCCCATTTCAAGTACTCTTATAGGATCACGTTCGGTTACCTTTTCGAGACCAGCATCTATAAACACCACTTGAGATTCGGTCATTGCTCCATATATAGAGTGATAACGCTCTTTAAATCTTGATGAGACAATGGTTTGAGAACCATCCTCGGTTATAATAATTGATTCAGCTGAATCCATTATCAATTCTGCAGAAATTTAAAATGTTCTTTGATATCTTCAAATGAAATATCTAGGTGACTTTCATCATAAGTAACTTCACCTTTATGAATGACAATAACTTGAGGAGATTCATGATGAACACCTAACTTTTCAGAAACGTCATTTGAAACAGTACGAAACGACAACAAATCTAAATAATACAGATCTGCATTTACATCAGCATCTATTCGTGAATCTAGTCTTGATTTAGCAATCGAAGAAATAGGGCAAGTCGTACTGTGTTTAAATATAATTTGAGGCCTAGTATGTGATAAATCAACAATATGATTGATTTGATTACTATGCTCTAGTGTATTCCATTCCACTGTGAGTGAATTAAAATATGTTAACAATTGTATGTGTTGGTAAACTTAATTCACCTGGACACCCATACCCTTTGTTACATGAACTCATGACAGACACAAATAATAAAAGTGCGAATACTGCACCCATTGTTTTTAAAACAGATTTTCTCATTGTTTTAGTTTTTTTATTGTAATAGATTTCATATGTAAGACGAATAAAAATTAGTCTTCCCCTACGTAACGTATAAAAAAAGAAAATTTATATGTATAAATGCTTCTTTATATTTTTATTAACCCTTTTATCAAACTATGGTTCATCTTGAAACAAAACATTTCTTCAGCAACAAATTTATATTCAAGTAAGTATCCATATTTCTCATACCATTTATATTTTACAATGTCTATACTCATTCAAATTACAGATAGATGAGTTCAACTTAATAGATAGAGTATGATCTTAAGATAGGCTAAAATTCCCAAGTGAAGAAATCTCTATTTAAAAAAGAATTTATTTGACAATTTAGAATTTAAAAAGTATGACACAAAGATAAATTTAATACCGTACTTTTACTTTTTTAGAAAATACAAGATTTTGAAAAATAAAGCACTTAATGAACTAAATAAACTGAATAAAACGCTAGACGACATTTTCTCGTTAATTGAACCAGTTCATGATGACGAATTTTACAAAAAACCTTCATCAAACGAATGGTCTGTATCTCAAATTTTCAATCATTTACTAGAAATAGAACAAAATTGTTTGGATTACATAGAATTTAAAGAACAAGAGGGCAAAGAGTTTACAAAAGAAAGCATAAAGACTAAATTTAGATTTTTTGTCTATAAAATAGCGTTATTATCGCCTTTAAGATTTAAAATTCCAGCTACATTGTCTCATCCTGATAATACAGGCGACTTTCAAACATTTCAAAGTCAATTCTCGGATTTACGAAATTCACTTTATCACTTCACAGAAAGACAAAAGCCTCATTATTTCACAAAAGCTGGATTTAAGCACCCAATAGTAGGTAGAATAACGTTGCAAAAGATGTTCGTTTTTCTTAATATTCACATGAAACATCATAAAAGACAAATACTAAGGACCTTAATCAAAATTGCAAGAAGCAATTAATTTTAATTTCAATTAACCTACTTCAACTCACTTCTTCTTATCTCATAAATAGCAATACTAACAGATTGCATGACATTTAATGAGGATAAATTCCCTTGCATAGGTATGTGCAAAGATTGATCTACTTGTTCCAAAAAAGAAGGTCGAATACCATATTTCTCAGCTCCTGCAATAAACAGATATTTTTTATGATCTTCAAGTTCTGTTAATGGTAATGACTGAGTTGTATATTCCAAAGCAGCAACATGATATCCATTTTTTTTGTATGACTGAATATAATCCAAAGCCTCATTTTCATTAACCACTTCGAAATTAATGGTATCTTCATGCAGTCTAGAAATAGAACGGAATTTTTTAGAAATAACAAATTCTTCGTTACATAACAGTAATATTTTTGAAATAGCCATCCCATCTGCAAGCCTAAATATTCCAGCTATATTAGGAGGTAATCTCAAATCATCTAGAAGCAACACAATCTCTTTTTTGTATACTACTTCAGATTTACGCTTCATTACTTCATAGTAATCTAATTGCTTATTTCCCATTAAAAATGGATTTCATCTAACTTGAAACGTTGATCAATTACAATTCTACCTCTCTCATTTCTTTTTACAGTACCGCATTGATAGATAGGATCATGTTCAAAAAACAGAATATCACCATATTCCACTGCTTCATTTAAAAGAATTTCTTTTTCTTTTAAGGTCTCAAGTGGGCGGATATCATAACACATCACGTAGGGCATAGGAATATGATATGAGGAAGGCATCAAGTCAGCACAATAAATAAGTCTCTTGCCATTTGGTAGATGTATGACAGGAGACATCATTGCTTCTGTGTGCCCGTATGAAAACTTAATGTCAATATTTTCTATCCAGTTTATATTCTGTTCTACGTCTATAAATTCAACAACTTTATGATCTTCTAATGGAATAAAGTTTTCTTTTAAGAAGGATGCTTTTTCTCTATCATTGGGGGCTTTCGCCCAAAGCCAATGTCGTTCATTACTCCAATATGTTGCATTTGGAAAAGTAGGTACTAATTCGTCTTTATCAAGAGTTACGGCACCTCCATCATGATCAAAATGCAAATGTGTAAGAAAAACATCTGTGATATCTTCAACACTCAATCCATTTTCTTTCAAAGAAGCATGTAGATTTGTTCCATGAGGTTGAAAGTGAGATCTAAACTTTTCACTTTGCTTCGTTCCCATTCCAGTGTCAATCAAAATTTTACGATCACCATCTTCAATAAGCAAACTTCGCATTGACCAAGTACACATGTTATGATCATCTGCTGGATTTAATTTGTTCCATAAACTTTTAGGAACAACCCCGAACATTGCTCCTCCATCAAGTTTAAATAGTCCTGCATCAATTATTGTTAATTTCATTATCACGCATTAAAATGTGTAAACTATCCCTAAACTAGGAATAGCACCAGTAAAAGGAATTACTTGTGGTTTAATTTCATAACTCAAATCTTCTGACACATCAAATTCCATCAGATGTCGATCTGTGAAGGCTTCTACAACAGAGGCAACATGCACAATTAAAATAGCTATTCCTGCTCTTTCTGTGTCTAATTGAAATTGGTTTCTCAATGACCGAATACTTTCTTCTGAACTAATCCCTCTATGAACATAACTAGGATCATCTATTTTCAGCTCTAAAGCTTCTTGAAATTCTAACCATAAATTGCGATTGTAAATAAAAAAACCGATCGCTGTAGCATCTGCTGCCCAAACTATTGGTGCTTTCCAATATCTTTTGTTATATAATTGTCCACCACCTGGAATACAAAAAGCATAGGCAGCAGCTTTCCCAGGTTTACCTTCAAAAACAGCTCTAAATGTTTGAAGGGTACCATTTTGAATAGGTGCAGAAGTACTATCAGAAGGAATTCGTATTTTTTCAGGATCGTCAAAGTCTTCTTCCTGAGCATAGTTTGTAATATATGCACCTAATACTATTAAAAAAATTAACAGAATCTTTCTCATTCTAATCCATTATTGATTCAACAATATCATTGAACTCATCGTCAGAATTAAACGGTATTTGAATACTTCCTGCTCCTTTTTGATCTCGTTTTATACGAATTTTAACACCCAGTACTTTACTCAACTTGTTTTTTATTCTAGTAATTTCAGGATGTTCGCTTTCAATGTTCTTTATAATTTTCTTTTTGGCCGAAGCCTCTTCTTCTAGTTTACGAACTGACCAATTGTGAATTCTTGTTTTATTAAATAGATCAAGTTGTTTTATTAGGTTAGATATTCCAACCAAGACACGCGCATGGCCCATGCTGATTTCTTCACGTTTTACAGCTTGCTGAATCTGAGGCGGCAACTTTAATAAACGCACATAATTAGCAACAGTACTTCTCTTCTTACCAACACGTTTTGATAATTCATCCTGTGTTAATTGACATTCATCCATAAGACGCTGATAAGAGAAAGCGACTTCTAAAGCATTTAAATTTTGTCTTTGAATATTCTCAATCAATGCAAACTCGAGCATTTCTTGATCGTTTGCCACCCTTACATAAGCAGGAATGACTTTTAACTTTGCTAGCTTGGTTGCCCTTAATCTTCTTTCTCCAGAAATCAATTGAAATTTTCCATCACCCATCGATCTAACTGTGATAGGTTGTACCAAACCATGAAGCTCTATGGAAGCACTTAATTCAAGTAACTGTTCATGATCGAAATCTGTTCGAGGTTGAAATGGATTAGTTTCAATAGAGTTAACATCGATTTCCATTGTTCCTTTCACCAACTTTTCGACTACAGACTTCGTTGGTTTACCCGAAGATTTATCAACGTCTTTAAGTAAAGCTCTTAATCCTTTCCCTAGATCTTTTTTCTTCGCCATATCTTTTTATGAGTTCGTTAAGTTTTTAACGCGCTGTTTTATTCTCGTATTTGTATTTCTGCTGCCTACTTCATCATTGTTTCTCTTCAAGAATTCGAACGCAAGATTTAAATAATTACTTGCTCCCTTACTAGAAATATCATAAGTAATGACTGGCATCCCCATACTAGGAGCTTCTCCTATCTTGCTGTTTCTATGCACAATTGTTTCATATACTAAATCTCCTAAATTTTGTGTCACTTCTTCTACAACTAGATTAGCCATTTTTAATCGCTTGTCGTACATAGAAAGAACAATTCCTTCTATCTCAAGATCAGTATTTAAACTAGATTGAACTAATGATATTGTATTGCGCAATTTACTGTATCCTTCCAAAGAAAAAATTTCACATTGGATAGGTACTAGCACAGAATCTGCTGCTGTTAATGCATTCAATGTAATCAATCCTAAAGAAGGAAGACAATCTATTATCACATAATCATAAGCATCAATTTTGCCATTGAGCTTTTCTTTCATTTGAAATTCTCTTTCTTCTAGATTCACTAATTCTATTTCAGCTCCTACCAAGTCAATACTCGATGGAACTAAATGCAAATTGGGCACTTCTGTTTCTAGAATGATATCTTCAAGATGCGCATCATTGACTAATAAGTCATAGATGGAATAATCATCTTCTTCTATCCTGAATCCCAAGCCACTAGAAGCATTTGCTTGCGGATCAGCATCAATTAATAATACTTTTTTCTCCAAAATAGCTAAAGCAGCTGCAAGATTTATTGCTGTAGTCGTTTTACCAACTCCTCCTTTCTGATTAGCGATTGCTATTATTTTCCCCATATTGTAATCATTACGAAGCAAAGTTACACTTTAATCATGCAATCAACCTAAAAGTTGCGATTTTGATTAATTCGATATTTATGCCTTTTATTAGCACAACTGACTTTTAGGTATACATCGAATTCGTACTTTTACGTTATCAATAAAGGAAAATTATGTTTTTAATGCGCAACAAACTTTTTAGCTTTTATTTTCTTTGCCTATTTACGCTTTCTGTTCAAGCCCAAAACTATGAGTATCTGAATGTTGAATGTCTTGATAAAAATGGGAACGCTTACCTTAACCCGTTGGTTGGAGGCTTAAATTCACCTCAATTCGGTCGTGTTGATTTTGATTTGGATGGAGTAGAGGATTTAGTAGCATTTGACAGAGATGGTGAAATCGTTTTACCGTTTCGATACAATGGTTCAGATTATATTTATAGACCAGAATACAGAAACACTTTTCCTGCTTTAAAAAAATGGGCTCGTTTTGTTGATTACAATGCAGATGGAATAAAGGATATATTCTGTTACAATATAGAAGCTCCTCTTGATGGTGTCGAAGTATATACAGGTAGAATTATTGACAGCAAATTAACATTTGAAAAGTATACACAAACGTTTGGAAATTTTGAAATTATATATTTCAGATTGCCAAATGGCACGAATTATTTTAATTTAGACATAAGTTCAGCCGACCTTCCTGACATAGTAGATGTTGACAATGATGGCGATCTTGACATTATTACATTTCAAGGAGATGATCCTTTTGTAAAATTTATAAAAAACACAAGTATAGAAGATGGCAAATCACTTGATTCATTAGACTTTGTATTCGAAGATAATTGCTGGGGTAAGTTCAGAGAAAATGGTGTAAATGAAAACATTAAATTGAGTGAAAGTTCTTCAGAATGTGCGCCTGCATTCAAAGGAGAATCTGATGACACAAAGCATAATGTGCATGCTGGTAGTTCCATTACGCTCTATGATGATGAAGGTGATGGCGATTATGAAGCGATTATAGGAGATTTAAGTAATGTACACATGAATTGGCTTTATAATGAAAAAGAAGGAGATGAAGACTTTATGACACAACAAGATACTTTATTCCCATTTTATGATACGCCCATTGATCTATACATATTTAATGCTGCTTTTGTAGAAGATGTTGATCAAGATGGAAACAATGACTTACTGGTCGCACCAAATTTTACAGGAGCCATAAAAAATAGGGATAATGTGTGGTATTATAGAAATGCAGCTTCTGATGGGCAACACGATTTCCAATTGCAAAATACTAATTTCCTAGGGGATGAAATGTTTGATTTTGGTTCATTAACCAATCCTACAACATGTGATTTCAACCAAGATGGAAAAAAGGATCTTATAATTGGCGTATTTGGAGATTTTGTTATAGGTGAAAATCCTGACTCAAGGCTTTATTTACTCGAAAATATAGGAGATGATGCTGAAATGGCCTTTCAATTAATTGATGAGGATTATCTTGGGTTTAATGCTTACAAAAGTCTCTTTTTTAATTATGCGCCGAGTATCGGAGATTTAGATAATGATGGAGATGATGATCTTATGGTTTCTACGAATACGGGTGAGCTGATATATCTAGAGAATATAGCGGGTGAAGGTCAGCCCTATGTATTTGCATCACCTGTATTTGAATACAAAAATATTGATGTAGGAGATAATGCAAAAGTCCAATTGATAGACTTGAATAGAGATGGTTTATTGGACATTGTGATTGGAGAGAGAAATCAAAATGCAGATCCCAATGATGACGAAAAACAAGGCAACCTTAATTATTTTCAAAATATAGGTACGGAAGGTAGTCCTGATTTTAATCCAGATGAAGAGTCGATGCCGAATACCCCAGTTCTTGGTCATGTAGTGACCAAAGACGAAACTACTATAAGAGGTTCAGCAACACCATATTTCTATGATACAGGCGATTCTCTTATCTTATTCACTGGTTCTGAAAGTGGACGTATAAAAGTGTATAACAATATCATAGACAATTTATATGAAGACTTCACGCTCTTTGACGATGAAGTTACGGCTCTTTTTACCGGAAAACGAAGTGCTATTTGTGTAGACGACCTGAATAATGACGGCTTGCTCGAGTTCATCGTAGGAAATATTCGTGGTGGTTTTTCTATTTTCGGTTCAGATCTTCAGCAAAATGGTGTAGTAAATAATAAGGACATTGAACAATACTCCTTAAAAATATACCCAAATCCAGCTTCTGAATACATTCAGCTAGAATATGAAGATCATTTCAATGAATATGTTTTAAAAGCGATTAGTGGAGAATATATACAAAATGGAGTCTTAAATACTGGACAATCAACCATTTCTATCGAAACACTTCCATCAGGAATTTATGTGCTTGAGCTTATAGGATCAGATGTAAGCGTAACTAAATTGATTTCAGTTATGAAATAGAAGTAGTTGTATCTCTAGATTATAGATTGTTAAACAATATACTGCCTAATCTAACCATTGTACTTCCTGATGCTAAAGCGAGTTCATAGTCACCGGACATCCCCATAGAAATTTCTTTAAAATGTGGAAGATTGGGCCCATAAGCCTGAAGAACTGTCTTAAAAATAGAATGAATCGTCTTAAATTCTTCTTGAATTTGATCTATATTATCCGTAAAACTAGCCATCCCCATAATACCATGGATCTCTAAATTTTTGAATTCTTGATCAATAATTTCTTTTATAAATGATAAAACCTCAGAAGGATTTATGCCTTGTTTACTATCTTCCTCAGCAACTTTCACTTGAATTAATACGGGTATAGTTCGATTGTACTTTGATGCTTGCTTGTTGATTTCTTTTGCTAACTTCATACTATCAACAGAGTGAATCATATGTACAAAATCAGCAATGTATTTCACTTTATTACGTTGCAAAGTACCTATTATATGCCATTGGATATCTGTTGGTAAATCATCCTTTTTTTCAAGTAAGTCTTGAACTCTGTTTTCACCCATTTGACGAAAGCCCATATCGTATAATTCAATTATCGATGCATTCGTCCTTTTCTTGCTTACGACCAGTAGGGTAGCATTATAAGAAGAGACTGTTTTAAAAATGGATTCTATCGAATGATTATCAGAAAAGTCCATGAAGTTCGCTATCAATCAGATTAATTATTTTTCCGAAATCTTCAGGTACATTCTGAAAATCCAGATTCTTAGTATTAATAATTAATAACTTTCCTTCTTTATAATTGCTGATCCAGTTCTCATATCGATTATTTAAACTCTTAAGATAATCAAGGCTCATACTTCCTTCGTAATCCCTTCCACGGTTTTGAATGTGTGACACAAGAGTTGCAATATCAGATTGCAAATAAATTAGTAAATCAGGCGCACTTACCTGGGAAGACATTGTTTTAAAAAGGTCGAAATAATTATTAAAATCTCTAGCTTCCATTAAACCCATTTCATGTAAATTGGGCGCAAAAATATAGGCATCTTCATATATCGTTCGATCTTGTATGACTGTTTTTGTGCCATTTCGAATAGAAAGAACTTGTTGATACCTACTGTTTAAAAAATAAATCTGAAGATTGAAAGACCACCGTTTCATATCATTATAGAAATCACTTAAATATGGATTAGTTGTGGCATCTTCATATTGTGTATCCCATCCATAGTGTTTACCTAGTAAACGAGTGAGAGTTGTTTTACCAGCTCCAATATTTCCCGCGATGGCAACGTGTCGAATTTGTTTTTTAGATTTCACACTCAAATGTATAAAAAATGACCTTCATTTTGACGTTGAACCAATTAAATCAATTATCTATCTAAAAAAACATGAAATTCGACATCTTGTATTGTATCTTTATTTTTTTTGGGCTCGAGCCCAAAAGACATTAAATTCTTGTAATCCCTCTACATGAGTAATAAAGTAATAGAGACACTTCATCTTTTTAAAACATATGAAATTGGCACTCAAGTGGTAAGAGCACTGCAAGACGTTTCCATAACAATAAACAAAAATGAATACGTAGCATTAATGGGCCCTTCAGGCTCAGGAAAATCTACACTTATGAATTTACTTGGCTGCCTTGATTCTCCTACAAAAGGTTCGTACATCCTTAATGGGAGTGATGTCAGTGAAATGTATGATGATGAATTAGCAGCAGTGCGGAATAAATTAATAGGATTTGTATTTCAAACATTCAATTTATTACCCCGTATGACGTCACTTGAAAATGTCGCTCTTCCGTTGATTTATTCCGGAATGTCAAAACGAAAACGAGAACAAAAAGCAGAAGAAGCTTTAGCTAAAGTAAATCTTGAAGATAGATTAGATCACAAACCCAATGAACTATCTGGAGGTCAGCGTCAACGCGTTGCGATTGCAAGAGCTCTTGTTAATAATCCTGCAATCATACTTGCTGATGAACCTACAGGAAATCTGGATACAAAGACTTCAATCGAGATTATGGAAATCTTTGAAAAAATTCATAATGCAGGAAATACGGTAATTTTAGTTACGCATGAACCGGATATTTCTCAACATGCTCACAGAATTATTCGATTAAGAGATGGTTATGTTGAAACTGATAAAAGAAATGAGCATATTATTTTAGCAAGTGATCCTGAACATCGCTATGCAAAGGATTAAATATTCCATTACATTCTATAACTTTGTGACCGATAAATACAGGTCATTATGAGTTCAGTTTTACATCATTCTATATTTAATTTTACCCCAAATCAAGAGGTCTACCATGGGAAGGTCCGAGATGTCTATAAAATAGGAGAAAAAATTATTTTAGTAGCATCAGATAGGATCTCAGCTTTTGATCATATTTTACCAAAAGCTATCCCGTATAAAGGACAGGTTTTAACAGCAGTCGCTAAACATTTTTTGGATGCTTCGAGTCATATTGTTCCAAATTGGCTTGAAAATGTGCCACATCCTAATGTAGCTATTGGCAAAGCTTGCACACCTATTAAACTTGAAATGGTGGTACGAGGATATCTTGCAGGTCATGCGTGGAGAACATATAATTCAGGAGAAAGGTTGTTATGTGGCGTGAAAATGGAAGAAGGATTAAAGGAAGCTGATCCATTTCCTAATCCAATCATTACACCAGCTACTAAAGCTGAGGAAGGCCATGATGAAGATATAAGTGCTGAGGATATACTAGCCAATGGTATTGTAACAAAAGAAGTGTGGGAAACACTATGCAACTATTCTCTAGCGCTTTTTGAACTCGGCACAAAAATGGCTAAGGAACAAGGGCTTATACTAGTTGATACGAAATATGAATTTGGCATGTATAATGGTGAAGTTCTTTTAATTGATGAGGTTCACACTCCAGACAGTTCTAGATATTACATAGCAGAAGGGTACGAAGAAAGGCAATCAAACGGCACGAAACAAACCCAACTCTCAAAAGAATTTGTACGAGAATGGTTAATGGAACATGGGTTTCAAGGAAAAGAAGGACAAATAATGCCTGTAATGCCAAATGAATTTGTAGATGAGATTACATCTCGTTATATTGAATTACACGATAAAATTACAGGAACTACTTTTGTTAAAAGCAAAACACTTCATTTAGAAAATGAAATAGCAGAAGCAGTAAAAGCTTACCTGTAAGAGCTTGCTGATTTATCCTTAAGAGATGTCCTTATTACTATATAAACAATGTATAGGATAGAAAAAGGAAATAGTAATGCGATCAATACTCTTTTATAAAATTCAGTATTCATAATTTAATTTGCAATTAATCCTTCAAACAGCCAATTGGCTAGCGCTTGACGATTTGAGTTAAGTAATATTCGCTTTTGGTCTGAAGGGTTTTGAATATTAGCAAGTTCTATAAAAACAGTGGGAGGATGTGTATAATTTACAAGATACAATCCTCTAGATTGTACAGTTCCTTTATATCCTCTTCCTTTCTGAAACTTATCGTATTTAGATTTAAATGTCTTATGAATGTTATACGCAATTCTCTTGCCTTTTTTACTGTTTTTATGATGATAGAAAAATACATCTTTTCGTTTTCCTTTACTAGCTGCATCAACATGTAATACAACAACTACGTGCTCTTTAAATCCTTGTCTTTTATATTTTGCATAAAGAGAATTGATATGATCAACACGTTGAGCCAATCTTTTTTTCTGATTTAAAGGAATTGTTTTGTTATTGCATTTTTCGTCTTTATCACAATCTAAGTATTGATCATCTCTTATACCGTCATTCTTATCTTGTATGATGATTTCTACTTGCGCTCCGTGTTGCATAAGATTACGTGCCAATCTTAATGCTACATCATATGCATATTCATCTTCACATAAATCTGTATGTAAATTTGTGCACATAGCGCCAGGATCAGGGCCTCCATGGCCACTGACAATATAATACACTTTGTTTTTAAGAGACTGATCCACAACTTCTAACTTTTCGTAATCAGGTCCAAAAAGTGTATAAGTTTTATAATTTTTAATATCTACTTTTTCTGTTATATCTTCTTGTTGTACAGGTTTTATTTGTTCCTGAGGAATTACTGATAAAGCCTTTTCTCTTTCTACTTCTTCCAGAGTGTAACATTCCAATAGTTCATGGGGTACCCAAAGAATTTTACTATCTGCATAATGTGTTTTTCGAATTCCTTTTGCCAAGATCGCCTCATTAAACTCCTTAATTTTGACAGCGCGCTCCCATTCTGTTTTATTTATTGAAGACCTAATTGACTTCCCATCATAAGTAAAAATCTTAATTGGCAACTTATATTTTTTACCCGTTATAAGGTGATCTTTTTTAGTAAGATTATTTAACCGATAAAATGCATTCTGATTACAAGACGTATTCACTGCGTACCTTCTTAATAAAGCATAGAGACCTTCTCCTTCTTTGACAGTTGTTGTGAGATGATAAGGCTCTGCCGAATTTTCGGCTCTCGCAAAAAGACAAGAGATGAGGAAAATACTAACTAATATATATCGGTACATGGATTTATATATTATAAATTTCTTTAATATGACAAATATAGTAAGATATTTCGAATAATGTAGATTCCTTAAGTTTATTTTAATACCATTTAAATTCTACTACGGAAAGCATTGTTCTTAAATAAAAAACTTACATAATTTCAAAGTCGATATGATAATGATCATCATGCATGTCGTCAATTGATTTGTTTAAATTCTTAGCAAAATAAATTCCACTTTGCTTTAGCTTTTTTCCTGAAGCAGAGTTCCACAAATCATCTTTAAGGTTGATCTTTAGAATCACTTTTTTAATCCGAACTCCATAAGAAGCACCAGCATTCTGAAGACTAAGAATATGTTCTGCCATCATTTGAAAATCTATCTCAATTTTCTTATTCTTTTCTAGTTTGCCATCTTCATCAAACTCAAGTAAATAATGCAATAATCCAATATTATTATATTGATAACCTTTCCCTTTTTTTGGCACTAAAAAATCAATACTCAATCCATTTCTATGTGTATTATGCAATTTCAATTTACCACCATTTTTACCTGAACATTCCATTATTTGAAATTTTTGATCAGGGTATTTTAAAGAAAGATCTTCATACGAATCGAGAACCGTTTTATAAACTTTGGAATGGACATAGGCATTATCCATTAAGTAATAGCTTATAAAGCTAAAATACTTGAAATTTTCACCTCTGAATGGCATAAGGTATCCATTCTGAAGATGTCCATCATGAACTTTTCCTACCGCAACAGATTCTCCATTATTCTTGTGAAATAATTCGCGAGCTGCAAAAAAGAAAATGGTAATAAAACTAATTGATAGACAAAATAATAGTAGCCGTTTCATGGTATTACTACTTTTAATAGCGCAACGCTCTTCGCCTCATACTTGAAGGTCGAGCATAATCCGGTCTTAAACCTAATCGCACTCCCACTAAAAAATGATTGGTTCTAAAAGATTCAAGAACACTTTCTGTTGTTGAAAAATATCGATTAGTTTTTGATGTTAGAACGTAATTAAAATAAGGACTAATTGT
>JAHDGD010000023.1:0-13442 GCA_020627825.1 Saprospiraceae bacterium | reverse complement strand
TACGCCTGGTGAAACTTGAAGAAAAAAGGACTTTGCAAACCAACCACTTTGCTTGCTAAATGTAGGGCAATCGCAATCATTTTTGAAATCTAGAATATAAATATTGTTTTTTACATGGAATTTAGTCGCTAAGATATTGATATCAGCTTCATTAGCAAACACTGAAGTTTGGGCTTTTGGCCCAAAATTAGCCGATAAAGTAGGAACCATTTCCCATCTATAATTCTTTAAACGCAACCAGTAATCGATGGCACCACCATAGCTAAAATCAAATAAATTTGTCTCATAAAGATCTTCTTCTACTATGAGAGGATAATTCAAATATTGTACACTTATACCAATTTGGGCGAAAGCCCCATTTCCAAAACATAGAAAAATCAAGGATAATAAAAAATGTCTCATAAGGTAGTTCCTTTATGTTTATATAACTTTGCAGAAAATAATATAGTATTTTGAAGACAAAGAAAATAGATCAAGACACTGTCAATGTAGTAACACTAGGATGTTCAAAGAACTTGGTAGATTCTGAAAACATCATTACACAACTGAATCACAATGACTTTGCCGTTCAACACAATAGTAATGAATTAGCAGATATTATCATTGTAAATACGTGCGGATTTATTGATTTAGCAAAGGAAGAGTCGATTAATACAATACTTGCTTACGCAGAAGAGAAAAAAGAAGGGAATATAGAAAAACTATACGTTACAGGTTGTTTGAGTCAGCGATATAAAGATGATCTTGAAAAAGAAATCCCCGAGGTCGACGCATATTTTGGCACAATGGAACTTCCAGGATTAATGGCAACTTTGGAAGCAGATTACAAACACGAATTAATAGGAGAACGAGATATCTCCACACCTCGACATTATGCCTATCTAAAAATCAGTGAAGGGTGCAATAGAAAATGTAGCTTCTGCGCTATTCCATTAATGCGTGGTGGTCACGTTTCGAAAACGATAGAAGCATTAGTTGATGAGGCAAAAAATCTTGTAAAAATAGGGGTGAAAGAAGTGATGCTTATTGCGCAAGAACTAACATACTATGGTCTTGATATCTACAAAAAAAGAGCATTAGCAGAATTACTTCAGGCTTTAAATGATGTGGAAGGTCTAGAATGGATAAGATTGCATTATGCATATCCATCAAAGTTTCCGAAAGATGTTATCAATGCAATAGCTACATTGCCTCATGTAAATAATTACCTCGACATTCCTTTACAACATGCAAGTGATTCTGTTTTAAAACGTATGAAACGTCAAATTACCGTGGCAGAAACTAGAAGTCTTATCCAAGAATTAAGAAATAAAGTTGACCATATTGCTATACGTACAACAATGCTTGTAGGATTTCCTGGTGAGACAGAAGAAGAATTTCAAGAACTATGTGATTTTGTAAAAGAAATGAGGTTTGATAGACTTGGCGTATTTCGCTATTCTCATGAAGAAAACACAAGTGCTCATGAATTAAAAGATGATGTTCCTGATGAAGTTAAAATTGATCGATCCAATCGCTTAATGGAGATTCAAAGAGATATCAGTTTTCAATTAAATCAAGAGAAAATAGGACAACATTGCAAAGTTCTTATTGATAGAAAAGAAGGTCAATACTTTATAGGAAGAACAGAATACGATTCAGTGGAAGTGGATAATGAAGTATTAATAGATGCAACTGCTCATTTTGTAAGAATAGGCGATTTTGTGGATTGTAAAATTACAGACGCAGAGGAATATGACCTATACGCAGAACCAGTTGCATAAATAATTGTTATGTTCGTAACTCTTAATTTTGAGAGGTTCCATGCAATAATCGTATGAAAGAATTTATAAAAGGCAACTTAACTAAGCCTATTTTTCAATTAGCTTCTATTCTGGTATTATTCGTACTGTTAGTAGGACTCCTTTATATAGCTATGAGTGAAGAAGAAAGGGCTTTAAGCCCAAATACTGCTTGGGAAATAATGGCATCTTGTGTTTTATTTTTCTCCTTGGTCAACTGTGTTTTTAGTTTGCAATCAAAATCCGTTACCACTTACTGGAGAGACAGTATTTTTTCATTTATGGGTTTATTAGTAATAGGAGGAGCGTTAGCTTGGTTGTTTTCAGGTGTTTCTTTGAAAGATGCAGGCAGTATCAGCTGGATCTTATTTGTATTTTCTTTTGGATACTTGATTTTTTTATCTATTGCTAACATAATGAAGTTTGTTGTGGAGCTAGCACAGAAGCAAGATAAAAGATTAAGAGGCGAAGAATAAAAAAGAATAATTATGAATTTACAAAGTATTTTTTTAGCAATTATTTCATTGGTCATTATTTCTTGTAATGCAGCAACGAAAAATGCACCAACATCAACTCCAAATGCAGAACTTGAGAAAAAGGAAATAGCAAGTATTCAAGTAACCCAGAATGAAAATGTCTCATATGACATTCCAGAAGTGATAGAACGCATTGAAAAAACAGAAGAAGAATGGAAACAAGAGCTTGACGATAATGAGTTTTATATTCTCAGAAAACAAGGTACGGAAAGAGCTTTTACGGGTGATCTGTTAAATGAAAAAAGGGAAGGTGTATTTGTTTGTAGAGCATGTCAATTACCACTATTTAGTAGTGATACCAAGTTTAAAAGTGGAACTGGATGGCCAAGTTTTTATGAACCTATTGTTCCTGAAGTAATAGAAGAAGAAGTAGATAATTCTTATGGAATGAATAGAGTAGAAGTTCACTGTTTTCGTTGTGGAGGTCACATGGGGCATGTTTTTAACGATGGCCCAGCACCAACTGGACTAAGATATTGTATTAACGCGGCTTCTTTAGATTTCGTAGAAAAAAAGGAACAACCTTAATCACGTTCTAATTTTTCTTTCAATTCTTCAAGTTCTAGTAATTCTAGTCGTTCTTCCTCTGTTAAATCAAGTTTGGGACTTTTATTACGAGTTTTGTATTCGAATAGTTTGGACACAAGATCATCTATCTCATCTTCTTCGTCGTACAAAGCCTCTTCCATTCTACGAAACCCAAAAGTACTTACATATATTATTGCTAGAACAAAAAGCAGGATCAAAGAAGGAAATCTTATCCAAAATCTAGTAGATCCATAATTTGTTGCCTGAAAACTGATCATAAATAAGATTGCTGTAACTCCTAAAAACACCGTTGCTACAACAAAAAAATCTCGTTTGTTTTTTAAATGCTTCTTAACCCTTTTCTCCAGTTGCTCTCTCATACTATTTATTTTAGATAAATATAGGATATTTTTTTTAAGTCAAAATTGTAATTCTTATGAAATCTATTACCTTTGCAGCTGAGGAGCTTGCGTGCAGCTCCCTCTGAATTCCCCCAGGGCAGAAATGCAGCAAGGGTAGGAGGTTGAGCGCTCGGCGAGTTTCCTCTTTTTTCTTATCTACAACTTTTACAATGAAATTTTTTATCGATACCGCTAATCTTGATCAAATCAAAGAAGCACATGAACTTGGAATACTTGATGGTGTTACCACAAATCCTTCGCTTATGGCAAAAGAAGGTATATCAGGCGATAAAAATGTGATCGATCATTATGCTAAGATTTGTAAAGTTACATCAGGAGACGTAAGTGCTGAAGTTATTTCAACTGATTTTGAAGGAATGGTTGAAGAAGGTAAAAAACTTGCAGGTATTGCTGAAAACATTGTAGTGAAGGTACCTATGATAAAAGATGGAGTTAAAGCAATTTCTTATTTCACTGAACATGGAATCCGAACCAATTGCACGCTTGTTTTTTCTCCTGGTCAAGCTATTTTAGCAGCGAAAGCTGGTGCAACTTATGTGTCACCTTTTATCGGTAGAGTGGATGATACATGTTGGGATGGAATGCAACTTATAAGAGATATAGCTGAAATTTATTCAGTTCAATTTTTTGATACTGAAATACTAGCAGCATCTATTCGAAATCCGATGCACATAGTTGAATCTGCAAAGTCAGGTGCAGATGTAGTTACATGTCCTTTAAAAGCAATTCTAGGATTACTGAATCATCCGTTAACAGATAAGGGTTTAGCTAAATTTTTAGCTGACCATAAGAATGCTCAAAAATAAGTCTAATCTAATATTCTTATTTCTTGAATAATTGTTCTTATCAAACGATCAATTGTCTCATTAGGATACTTACTAAACGTGCCTGCTCTTCTATTTGCTAAAATAGCATTACAAGATAGTGCTTTATGACCTAATACTTCACTTAACAGATAAATTCCTGCGGTTTCCATTTCCATATTAGTAACTGGGTACCCATCAATTGAAAATTGCTTTAATTGTTTTAGAAATTCTTCATGATCAATAGGATAACGTATAGCTCTTCCTTGTGGTGCATAAAAACCACCCGCAGTTATCGCTACTCCTTTTGTCATTCTACGTCCTATTGAATTCAATAAATAATCATCAGCCTTCGATGCATATAAAGGTAAAATCTTAGAGGAGATCTCTTTATTTAATTTTTTATTTTTTTTACCGTAAAATGCTCCCAGTCCATCTATACCAATAGCGGAAGAATTTGCAACAAAAGAATCAACCGCAATATCTTTTTGTAATGCACCTGAAGTACCTATCCGTATAAACGTCAATGACTTTTTGTTTTTTCTTTCGGTTCTTGTTTCTAAATTTATATTGACAAGAGCATCCAATTCATTAAATACAATATCAATGTTATCGGTTCCTATTCCTGTACTAATAACAGAAACCTTTTTATTATCTATGTACCCAGTATGTGTCTTGAACTCCCGTTTTTTACGTTTACATATAATTTTATCAAAATATTGACTAACCTTCTTGACGCGCTGAGGGTCACCTACGGTAATGATGTAATCTCCTATCTCATCTGGTTTTAAATCCAAATGATAAATTCCGCCTCTCTCGTTTATTATAAGTTCTGAATCGCTAATTACTTTTTTCATATAAGGTTATAAATACTTGGGTTAAACTTTTAATTTATTTATTGGTTCTTAAAACGTGATTGATTTAATCACAAAATAATGAATTGTATGCAAAATAATAAAATATACCATTTAAGTTCATGTTCTACATGTCAACGTATTATTAAGGAATTGGAAGGAAACGAATTCGAGTTAATTGATATCAAGAAAAAGCACATTGATGAAGATACATTAGATCAATTAAAAGATGAACATGGATCTTATGAATCGTTGTTCAATAAACGAGCTATGAAATATAGAGCAATGGAATTAAATAAAAAAGATCTATCTGAAAATGAATGGAAGCAGCATATCTTAAATGAATATACCTTTCTTAAACGACCAGTAATTATTGTAAAAGGAAGATCTTATTTAGGAAATAGTAAAAAAACAATAGCAGCTGTAAAGGACGCCTTATCCTAATTGCAATTTATGGTAATAGGAGTAGTTTGTATTCTGTTACTCTCATTTCCAGCTCTATCTATGATGAAAATCTCATAAACTATCGTATCAGTTGGCTCATCTTCATTCGCCTCACAATCTGCTGTACCATCTTCATATATACAGCAAGTCCCAAATAAAACAACTCGTGCAGAGCCTGTTATTCCATTTCCAGCTCCTTTGGGTGGAACATGTGGCATAAAAAAACGATCTTGAAGATTTCCTGTACGCGTGTCAAATACAAAAAGGTCAAAATTATCGACCCGTCTCATACTTGGCTCAACTCCTATATCTCCATCTCCATCTGTAAAATTAAAAAATACAACTAGACTATCTTGATTCAAAGAACCTTGGTCGATTGTATTTTTCGAAACACCTGTAAAAGTGATCACGGGTTCATCTGGTAAATCAGGTGGTTGTATACAGGATAAACTACATGTAAAGATGAAAATCGAAATAAGAAAAAGTAAAGAAATACATTTCATATATGTAAAAAACGTAAAATTTATACTTTTGTTACTGTGAATAAGAGAGAAATTTTAAAAGAAAAAATTAATAAATGCACACCCACTACATTTGAAGAACTTGCAATGGAAGTATTTTACTTTCAATATCAACAAAATCAAGTATATCAATCATACTGCGATCTTCTAAAAGGAAAGGGCTTTCGCCCAAAGGATTTGGATGAAATACCGTTTCTACCTGTTTCTTTTTTTAAATCACACAAAATTCAGTCATATAATGCAGCAAGTTCTACTGTTTATAAAAGTAGTGCGACAACTGGTTCTATACAAAGCAAACATTATATTCTTGATCAACATTTTTACCTACATAATGCTCTTAAAACATTCGAAGCACATTATGGTGACATAAAGGGATGGACGATATTCGCTTTGCTACCTGGATATATAGAACGAGGAGACTCCTCTCTGATTGATATGGTTCAATATTTCATCGATGCTTCCCAAAATATGAATAGTGGATTCTATTTAAATGAGTTCGACCAACTATTGCATAACATTCAATTTTGCAAATCGAGCGGCAAAAAACTTCTTTTAATAGGGGTCAGCTTCGCATTACTTCAATTAGCTGACCGCGCACCTGACCTATCCGATGTTATTGTTATGGAAACTGGAGGAATGAAAGGAAAAGGTAAAGAATTACCTAAAAAAGCTTTTCATAATGTACTAAAAAACGCATTTAATGTTCCTTTCATTCACAGTGAATATGGAATGACCGAATTACAAGCACAAGCTTATTCAAAGGGTAACGGGTTATTTCTACCAACTGACACAATGAAAATAAAAATCAAAGAGTTAACTGATCCTCTTCATCCAGTACCTAATGGGAAGTCTGGCGTTATTAATGTGATTGATCTAATAAATGTTGATACGTGCTCTTTTATCGAAACCCAAGATTTAGGCATTCTTCATTCTTCTGGAAATTTTGA
Source organism: Saprospiraceae bacterium (assembly GCA_020627825.1). Lineage (GTDB taxonomy): Bacteria > Bacteroidota > Bacteroidia > Chitinophagales > Saprospiraceae > JAHDFB01. Next base: position 6,606 of record JAHDGD010000023.1, on the reverse strand, counting down.
ATTACTTGGTAGAGTTGATGCAGCTGAGATTAGAGGATGTAACTTATTGGTAGCTGACTTATAATATGGTGTAAGATTGTGGAAATAAATAACAATATCATTGTTCCATCTAATATGCCGCTGATATAAAAATCATTATCTTTTTTATACACTACCAAACTAATAAGACCAATTATAATATAACTAAGAGCTAGACATACTTTAATTGAAAACGAATAACTCTGTACTAGGAAAGTAATACCTATAGTTAATCCGAAGCATGCAATGATAAATAAATGTATTTTTTGTTCAAATAAATGCGCCAATGTTTTCACCTGATTCAATTGATCTACTTTCCGATCTCTATAATCAAAAGGTAAGGTAATTGCGAATATGAAAAATGCTTTTTCTAAGAAAATTAAAAAATGATCCAATGGTAAAACACTTGATTGATACGCTGGAATTGTTGCACATAAAATAGCCCAAGATATAGAGACTAAAAATATTTTTATGTAATTGAAATCTCTTAGCCTTTTACTTTTTATAAATATGGGCAATACATATAAAAGACTAATTAAAGAAGGTGCTATTAATAATAGTTTTATTTCCTTAGATAAAAATAAAAAACTAAATACACTTCCTAAAAAAGCTACTATTGCATATACATGAAGATGACTTTTAAACTTTCTGACTAATGAAAACCGATTATCTTCTATTTTCTCATCTACTTTCCTGATACCTATTATCCTATGTAACGAATACAAAAGACAAGTAGAAAATAAAATAAAAAGACAATAATTCAGTGAAATAGGGGAGGACAGACATAAATAACTAGAAGCAGTTAAGCTAAAAGCGCAGATACCTATGTGAAGGGAACTATAAATATAAAATTCAATAAATGATTTCAAATTCCTGTGATTATCTGTTTCAAAATTAGTTTAAAATAGATTACTTATTTGATTATTATTCAGTTTACCTTTAACTTCACATAAATCAATCCATACGTCATGACAATATACATTCCTCTAGGTATAATCGGGATTATTTTAACTGCTGTATTTATTGCCAGAAGCAAGCAATCCCAAAATAGATTACTTGAAAAACAATTAGAAGCTATACAAAATAAAGATGAATACATTGTTAATGTATTCAATAGGTCTGATTCAAGATCATCCACTTTAAAACAAGACATTGAAAAACTAGTCCTTTCAACAGATTTACAAGTACTTCAGATTGCTTCAAATGGAAAAGTGAAATTTAGAATTTCCTCTGAAATGGAAGGGAAAGATGTAAAATTTGAAGGTGTAATTAAGTTCAATCCTGAAACCGTCCTTCCAAGTTTAGAAAATCCTGTAGAAGAAACAGAAAAAATAATCGTATTTCCTTTCCGTGATGAAAAAACTATGGAACTACTTTATATTTTATTTAATGATTATGGAATTGGAGTTGAGCGTTTAAAAATGTTAGATTGCATCGCAATTCCTTATGAACATATTGATGTTAATTTGAGTCGTAAAACGATTGAAGTAAAGGGAAAATTCAATAATGAAAATTGGGTTCTTTCCATGGACTATGATCGATTTAGGATTAAAATGGAAGCTGCACTTGAAGATTTACAAGATTTATCAAATTTCAAAAAATATTATATCGATTATTTATGATTTTAATCTCCAAGGAGGATTTTTCCTATTTTCTCCTGCTTCATAAATGATGATAAGATTTCCTGAAGGATCTTTTAAACGGGCTTCTTCCCAAAGCCATGGTTTCATAGCTGGTAATTCATCGAAATGTAAATTTTCATCTTTTATCAACTTGTTTACTACTTCTTTTATGTTGATTACTTCAAAATATGTGTAGTTATAGGTATTTACCTGACCTAAGTGCTTATGCAAAGAAAATGTAGAATCACCTGTTGGGCATTCAAATCGAGCATAATGATCTTCACTAAACACAATCAATTTCAATCCCAATTTTTTATAAAACAATATGGATTCATCTAAATCCATAGCTGGTAATGTAACTTGATTCAAATTCATTTAGACAAGGTTTGATCGTATTCAGTTGCTTTCTGTAAGATTGAAAATAAGGATTCTAAATTTATTTCCTTTGATTTATGATAGATTATTCCTGCGACTTGTTTACGATTTTGATACAAGAGCAAGCCAGAAGGATCATGAAATTTATTCGCATTGACAAAACAAAATTCTATACCTCCTTTTTTAAGTTTGTTTATGTAACAAACCCAAGAGGCACCGTAAAAAAAGGGAATTTTGAATTTTATTTTGGGCTCGAGCCCAAAATCATTAACACAAATATCATATAGTATCACCATTAATTCTTGGACACTATTTTCCTGTTCATAAATGTATTGCTCAACAGGATTCATAAAATGATTTTTCTATGACTAAAAATACTTGAAATTATGATTATTTTCAATTTTCAATAATGTTTCATAGATCAACTTCGTAACATTAGCTACATCATCTTTATGTGCCATTTCAACAGTGGTGTGCATGTAACGCAAAGGTAGCGATATCAATGCAGAAGGAACACCTCCATTACTATAGGCAAAGGCATCAGTATCTGTACCTGTACTTCTAGAACTTGCAGCACGTTGATAAGGAATTTCATTATCATCAGCTGTATCCATTATAAGCTGAAGCAATTTAGTATGTACAGCCGGAGCATTTGTAAGACTCGGACCTTTACCGGCATGCGTATCACCTTGAACTTTTTTGTTGATCAATGGTGTATTTGTATCATGACATACATCTGTAATAATAGCAACATTAGGTTGTATTGTATCTGCAATCATTTGTGCTCCTCTTAATCCGATTTCTTCTTGAACAGCGTTAACTACATATAATGAATACGGTAACTTTACTTTATTTTCGTGTAACAACCGTGCAACTTGTGCTATACAAAAGCCACCCATTCTATTATCTAAAGCTCTTCCTGTAAAATAACGATCGTTTAATTCATGTAATTCATCTTCAAATGTTACTACATTTCCTACTCGAATTCCCATCTCTAAAACCTCATCTTTGTCTTTTGCTCCAACATCAATAAAAATATTATCCAATGTAGGTGAAAGTTTAGATTTATCTCCTCTTCTCGTATGAATCGCTGGCCAGCCAAAAACACCTTTAACTACCTTATCTTTTGTGAAAATCCTTACTTTTTTAGAAGGTGCAATAAGATGATCAGACCCACCATTTCGAATAACAGATATGAAACCTTTATCATCAATATAGTTAACATACCACGCAATCTCATCGGCATGAGCTTCAATGACCACTTTAAATTCCTGACCTGGATTTATTATTGCATATGCTGAACCGTAATTGTCCAAATGCCATTCATCTGTATATTGATTTACATATTCAACCCATTTCTTCTGACCTTCTGCTTCAAACCCAGTAGGGGAGGAACTATTTAAATAGTCATAAAGAAATTTTTCAGAATCTTTTGTATAAACTTTCATATCTCTATTTCGAAAATGCCGCAGCCCACTTTTGAGGATCTGCATTCCAATTATGTAATATTTCTCTTTCGTTCGGTGTAATATAATTATTTAATTCAGCTTGTTCAAGCATTGTTGAATAATTACTCAAAGTTTTAAATGTACAGTCTACTGTTGCAAAATTTCGAACTGACTTCTCAAACTCATAGGTGAAAAGAGCAACTGTTCCTGCAACGTGCAGATCATGTTCTTTTAATGCTTGTATTGCTTGTATACTAGATCCACCTGTGGAAATTAAGTCTTCCACAACAATATAATTTTTAGCAACAGCATAATTCCCTTCAATTAAATTTTGTCTTCCGTGTCCTTTCGCTTTGGATCGCACATAAATAAAGGGCAAATCAAGTTCGTCTGCAATTAAAGCCCCATGTGCTATTCCAGCTGTGGCAACACCCGCAACTCCATCAAAATCTCCAAAAGAACTTGCTAATGCTGAAAGTTCCTTTTTGATAAAACCTCTTATTTCAGGATAAGACAACGTCATTCTATTGTCGCAATAAATAGGAGACTGCATTCCACTTGCCCAAGTAAATGGAGACGACGGACTTAATTTAATTGCCTGAATTTCAAGCAAATACTTCGCTAACTTTTGTGCAGTGTTCATGAACCTCTTATTAAAAATGCAAATGTAATTAAAATGTATTTATTCAAAACTAAATATAACTTAAACCACTAAAAAACTAAAGTTATGACAGTAGGTAAACACTATATTTTTTTGTATTCTCCAGGTTGCAGGCCCTCCAAAGTAAATTGAGCAATAGCTGTTCGAACTAATCTAAGAACTGGAAAATGAACGGCAGCAAACATTTTTCTAACTTGCCTTTTCTTCCCTTCTGAAATTTCAATTTCTGCCCACGAAGTAGGAATTTCTTTACGAACTCGAATTGGTGGATTCCTTTTTGGCAAAACAGGTTCTTTAATTTTAGCTGCTTTTGCAGGCCTTGTTCTAAACTGTTTTTTATTGATTCGCAAAAGAATCCCTTTTCTTAATTCTGCTAATGCTTCTTCAGTAATTTCACCTTCTACTTGAACAATATACGTTTTAAACTTTTGTGAAGAAGGATGTAAAATACTATTTATTAAATCATTATCATTACTTAGCAATAACAGGCCTTCACTATCTTTATCTAATCGACCAACAGGATAAACATCATGCTCTACATCTAGGAAGTCTGCCAGGGTTCTATGACTCTCATGCTCTTTTGTAAATTGAGAAAGAACATTAAATGGCTTATAAAAAAGATATGTTCTTTTTTCTTTAGACATTAAATAAAAAATGCATGATGTCACCATCATTCACTATATATTCTTTCCCTTCAACACCCAATTTTCCAGCTTCTTTTACTTTGGGTTCCGACCCATATTCTATAAAGTCATGATAGCTAATTACTTGTGCTCGAATAAATCCTTTTTCAAAGTCAGTGTGAATAACTCCTGCTGCTTCAGGAGCTTTCGCACCATTTCGAACAGTCCAAGCACGAACCTCTTTTTCACCAGCAGTAAAGTATGTAATTAAATTCAACAATTTATAAGAAGCTAAAATGACTCTATTAACACCAGGCTCATTTAATCCCATATCTTCTAAGAATTCTTGTCTTTCTTCTTTTGTATCAAGTTCTGCTATATCAGCTTCAATCTGCGCACTTACAAGAATAACTTCCGCTGGTTCATTTGCAATAGCAGCTTTAAATGCATCAACATGTTTATTTCCTTCATGAACAGAATCCTCATCGACGTTACAAACATATAAAATGGGCTTTGCAGTGAGCAGTTGCATATCCATATAAATATCTAATTCATCATCCTCCATTTCCAAGGATCTTGCAGGTTCTCCTTTTTCTAAATGCTCATAGATCTTCATTCCTATTTCGACATTTCGAACTGCTTCTTTATCTCCTCCTTTTGCAGCTTTCTTCAAACGGTCCATTCTCTTTTCAGCTGTTTCAAGATCTTTCAAAATAAGTTCTGTATCAATTATTTCTTTATCTCTCACAGGGTCAACACTTCCATCCACATGTATTACATTATCATTATCAAAACATCGAATGACATGAATGATCGCATCAACTTCTCTTATATTAGCAAGGAACTGATTGCCTAGACCTTCTCCTTTACTGGCTCCTTTTATTAATCCAGCAATATCTACTATTTCAACAGTGGTCGGGATGACTTTTTGAGGATTTACCAATGAAGCTAATTGATCAAGTCTTTCATCGGGAACTGTAATAATACCTACATTAGGTTCTTTTGTTGCAAATGGGAAATTTGCTGCTAATGCTTTTGCGTTTGTTAACGCATTAAATAAAGTTGATTTTCCAACATTTGGTAAGCCAACGATTCCACTTTTTAGTGCCATATTTGGATAATTTTGCGCCGCAAAAGTAACCTATTTTTACGAATTCTATATTTAATTGGCGAACTTTGATTTTATGAATTATCTCGCTCATATTCATTTATCAGGTCCAAATGATGACATTCTGATCGGTAATTTTATTGCAGATTTTATACGAAATAAAGATGTTGTAAGATTACCTGAATCAATCAAACAAGGTGTTCTATTGCACAGACATATTGATGCATTCACCGACATTCACCCACTTGTTCGAAAAGTAACAAAAATTTTCAGACCTACTCAAAGCAAATACGCACCAGTTGTCTCAGACATTATATTTGACTATTTTCTAGTTAGATCGTGGGATCAATTTTCAACTGTTTCCCTTCATGAGTTTAAGAAAACGTCTTATACAAGGTTATTAAATAATATTGATGGGCTTCCGCCCAAAGCATCTACTAAGGTAGAAGCTATGTGTCAGGGAAACTTTATCTCTTCTTACGAGGATTTGGAAGGACTCCAATATGTTTTTAGTAGAATGGAAAAAAGAGTTTCTTTTCCTTCCAAGTTCCAAGAAGCAGTTCGTACTTTGAAAGAAAATGAAGATGCTATAAGAGAATTATTTTTAGAATTCTATCCTGAACTTCAGGAGCGATGTAGAAACTTTATTAATAGTTTTTAAAAAGATAATTAAGGTAGATTGCTTAACCTTCGAAGTGAAATGAAATTGTCAATGTTCTGCTAAGCAAGGTATCAATCACTGTTGATTCAT
>JAHDGD010000022.1 GCA_020627825.1 Saprospiraceae bacterium | reverse complement strand
GCTTTCATTTGAGGCTTCCCCCGTACAGGGATCGACGAGCGAAGCGAGTCAATCCAATGGTGCAGATGGAAATATTCAATCGCAAATTTTTGGAAAGAAAGAAAAATCAATAGGTTTTTCATGATATAATCGCATACAACCTATAAAATCGAACTCTTAAGTAAGTAATTCCGTAAATTAGTGTTGTTTTAATTAAAACTATGAAAGCTATTTTTTTATATGTTCTACTATTCTTGACTTTAGCAGCTTGCGGAACAACAACACACAAAAAAGTTGAATCGGAATGGTCAGATCAGAAAGTACAGGAGTTTAAAATTGTTTTTTTTAAAAGTTGTGTGAATAAATCACTTGAAGAAGATGCTCTGTTTTCGCATGATATAAGTTATAGTCATGATTATGCTTTAGGTACGAAGAACTATATGCTCATAGATTCTTTGGCGAATATAGTGAACACCGTTATTATTAAGGACAGTATAGAAAGGCAGTCAAAGATCTGCCCTCAATGTAATGAAAGTGAAATTCAGAGAATGCGAAATGAAGGACTAATAGGCAAAAGGACATTAAAGTATTGTCTTGAATATTATTCAAGTTTTGAGCTAGATTCTATTGCTAAGATTCATATTAAATAGTCAGTGAAAATAAAATTTACTTTTTTTTGTGTTGCATAGTTGATGTAATTACTATTTTATCACCTGCTTATAAGTTGAAAACATGAAACAGTATCTGTACTTTATAATTTTATTATTCGTAGTTTCTTGCGGCAACAGTAAAGAGTGTGTGGACATTGTTTTAAATAATACGAAGGAATCAATTAACCATAATTTTACACATTCGTTTAAAACGAACAAAAAGTATGATGCCACAATTCGCTATAAATTTAATGATACCATGTTATTTGATGGAACTAAAGTGCCTCCAATGGATACCTTAATCATATTAAAAAAAATGGAATACTTTTATCAGCCTGGAATTGCTGATATTGTTTATAATATCTCAAACTATAATGCTACAGAAATAGATATTTCAATTTCATATTGTTTTTATTAATAGGTAATTGAGAAAGCCGATACAAGCAGCTCGACTTTCTTTTGATGCTTTTGTTTTGTTTTTCTCCCACTTCATAATGTCTACACTTTAAGAAAGATGAAAGGTCAGTTGAAATAAATTTAATCGTAATGAAAGTTTACCTATTTCATACCTTCACTACCCGTAAAATTCTTTCCATTTTTCGACCCTTTGCCAATTCATCAATCAACTTTTCCATTTGTCTGCATTGCTTATATAATTGAAATTGTTCTTCTATTTCTTCAATGCGATAGCCACACACAACACCTTTTATTAAATGTTCATTTGGGTGAATGGTTGCATGTTCGAAGAAATGACGAAATGTAGTCTGATTTTCGATAAAGGAATTTAGTTTTTCTTGATCATAACCAGTAAACCACCTGATTACTTGGTCAAGTTCTTCTTTAGTCCTGCCATTTTTCAATATTCTGTTCAAATAATGAGGATAAATTGATCCAAAAATCATTTCTCCTATTTTGTCATTTTTTTCTTTTGTAACTTTCATTATGATTCGTATTATTCACGTATTATAAATATAAGGCTTTTAAACTACAAAACTAGAAGGGCAAACCATAGTAGGATTAATCTTTTACAAATTTAACTTTGTAATGCCCCGTATCTATTTAATTGGGTGGACCTCTATGTCAAAAATCTTGTTTGAGCAAGAAAAGTTGTTCATTTTTCCCCACATTGTTATTCCTGTGTTTTCAGCGAACTAGAAACTAAAATGATATAATCTATTGGTTCATTAAAAAGTTAAATTAGTATTTAATTGTATTAAAGCATATCAACCTTAGTTCCAGCAGATTGAAACCACGTTTCTGTCCGTTTGAAATCTGGTTTAAAATACCGTTGTATGATGTTTTGCACTTTTCCGTTATTTAAGAAGAATGCATGCCAATCTCCCATGATAAGGTGAGAATCTGCCCGTTTCTGAATCCAATTGGTATCTATGCGAAAGGTATCGATAGAATCAGCAAAGGCAGTTGAACTAATTAAGGGAACAGTTCCATCACCTGCATCTTTTTCTTCATCATCAAATTCTCCAAAATCAAAATAAAACTTGTATGTTCGATCATTTACAATTTGATTTTCCTTTATTTTAATTTTAGTTTGAGTCCGTTCTCCTCCACCAGCAAGAACAATGCACCGCGACTTTAATTCTGGAGTGAGTTTGGATAAGTCCAAAATAAAATGATTGTCGTTTCTTACTTGTCCAAGTTTTTCTAAACGATGACGAATCAAACGTTGTTTATCATCTAATTTATCCATGTGAACGGGGTCGTCAGAAATTTGATGCTGCCAATATGCATCAAAGTCATACCAGTTAACGGCTTTACCATCGGAAAAGGAATATGCTTCTTTATAGACTGGTAATAATTCATACAATCCAGGGAATGTTTTTCCTACTTTTCTGAAATCATCACTAGAATTGAATAATCTCGATTTCCCAATCACTAGGTTATAAGTTGCTTCTATTGATCCCAAGAAAGGAGGTACAGTAAAAATGACTTTATTGATGAATTTCTCTTTATCTGTATCTGAAAGTAATTTCATCATACTAGATAAAACAAGGCATCCCATGCTATGCGTAATAAAATTAATTTTTGGTTCTTTTAATTTTGACTGTATGCGTTTTACGAATGAAAGTAACTTTTCACCAGATTCAACATTCGATTTTCTCCAATCATAGCCAAAAATGTAAACTCGGTAGCCTAGACTTCTTAGGTAATTTACAATTTCAGAGTACGCTAAGTTTTCTACATCAGCACGTTCTATGATATTCTCTGGGCCTAAGTCACTGGCGCCATTAAACTGTAAAAGCAAGTCATGGAGATTGGTGTAAAACTTCTTTGCACCTGACCATATGGTTTTGAAGTCAACATTGTTAGTGTTTGTAAGTTTAGTTCCTTGTATGCCTGGGATCAGCACAATAGGTTTTCTGTCCATTTGTTTTCAATTTTGGGGTTTAAGAATTGATGTTCTAAAAGTAAGTAGGGTATGGTGTATAAAGATAAAGAAAAAATAGAATAGTATGATATCATTCGAAATTACACCATTCAACATAATGGACCTGCAAGAAAAAATGTTTATTCATGGTATTTAATGAAAAATAGATTGAGAAATGTTAAATACTTGATATTTCATGGATCAAAGTGTTAAAATAAAGACGATTATAAATTCATTGCTGTATATTTAAGTGTTTTAAAAGCTCAAACAAAGCTTAGAAATAGTTAAAATTCATGAAAATTGTAAAAAAAATTACATATTATTCTTTTTTATAATATGTTTTTCTTTAATTTTGAATTAATTAAAAGTTAGTGTGTTTTTTAACTTTTTTTGGTATAGTCTTTGTCTTACATAACGATGTATGACTGACAATACGGATCGAAATATAATTTCATTGTTGAATGAGCCTTCATCAGCAGAAAGTGCAGCAGAAGCATTATTTAAAAAATATTATTCTGATGTATGTTATGCGGTGTACAGGATTATACCTGATGTTGCCCGTTCTGAAGACATTGCACAAGAGGTGTTTTTAGAAATATGGCGAAAGAAGGATACATTGAATATTAAAACTTCGGTCAAAGCTTACTTAAAGCGTGCGGGTGTAAACAAGGCATTAAATTATATACGCGCGAATAAAGTAAAATTTGAGGACGATGACAGTTATGAAATGCAAACGTTGTCAATTCGGGATCACAGCAGCGATATAGAAGCACAAGACCTTCAGAATATTGTTGACGAGGCTATAGAAAGCCTTCCCCCGAAATGTAGAACGGTATTTTCACTTAGTCGTTTTGAAGAATTAAGCTACAAAGAAATAGCTGAAAAGCTAGATATTTCCGTAAAGACAGTCGAAAATCAAATCGGAAAAGCGCTTAAAATTCTTCGCCTCGCTGTAGAAGCTTATAAATAATTAAATACGAGATAGGGGTACAGACAAAATATTTTGTCTAAAGAATATACGCTAAGACGATGAAAGAATATTTTATTTTACAATTGCTGCATAAGCAATTCACAGGACAGTTAGAAGAAGTAGACAAAAGTCTATTGTCTGATTGGGTTTCCCAGTCACCAGAGAATAAGGCTTTCAGTGACTCCATTCTAAAAATTTGGCAAGCAAGTGCCAATTTCGCACCGCCGGTTTCTTTTGAAAATCGGACTGAATCTGCACTAGATAGATTTCGTTCAGCTATACGTCAAGAAGCAATTACCCCAGCTACACAAGAATCAACAATTTTAGAACAGCCAACTGCTAAAATCCGTACCTTAACTCCACTTAAATGGATTTCTGGTATAGCGGCATCTGCTATTATTTTATTGAGTGCTGTATTTTTATTGGATAAAAATTCTGGGGATAATTCTTATGCAAGTTTAGCAACGTTATCTGAACAGAAGCAAGAAATTCAATTAATTGATCGATCAACAGTATGGGTCAATGAAAAATCTACAGTTAAGTATTTCGATGAGGTACCTTCCAAAGAACGAAAGGTTTTTCTTGATGGTGTTGCATTTTTCGATGTAGAAAAAAGTGATAAACCATTTGTAATTGAAACGGACAATGCTGTAATTACTGTATTAGGCACTAAGTTTAATGTTAATGCTGACAAAGATGGTACTACAGTTATGGTAAAAGAAGGTAAAGTACAACTTCAGCCTAAGCTCTCTAATAAGCATATTATACTTATGGAGAACATGACGGGAATTTATGAAGTTGATACCAAAAAATTATACCGTAAGCAAGCATCATCTTATAAAGGTGATTCTTGGATAAGAGGAGGTTACTCTTTTGAAGATGATTCTCTAGAAGATGTTTTTTCTGTTTTGGAAAATCATTATAATGTTGATATCATTATACAGAATGATGATCTGAAAAAATGTGTTTTTACATCTCCTGTTTATCAAGATTCTACTTTAGAAAGTGTACTTGATGTAATGCAACTTATTTACGGATTTAATTACGCACTTAAAGATGGAATTTACCATATAGAAGGTGGTTCTTGTTCTTAAGAGCACGACAAAGAAAGATAAAAAAGCCTGTTAATGTATATTGACAGGCTTTTTTATTATATATCTTTACGGATATGAGGAACAGCGTAATTTTCACATTACTTTTCGTAGCATTTTCTTTTGGGCTTAAAGCCCAAAACACCATAACGGATGTAAGGTTTTCTGCTAGCTACAACCAAATGGATTTATCTGAAATATTAGTTGACATTAGTAAAAAAACAGGTGTAAATATTGCTTTCGACCCTAAACTTGTCAAGCCATATACAGATATTACTCTCCAGGTGCGCGATGAAAATTTAGCAGATGTTTTGGATGTGTTACTTGATAGTAGGAGATTAGGGTTTATTATCTCAGGAAATCAACTCGTTATTATTGCTGATGATCCACTAGAAAAAGACTTTTCAGTACCCATGCAACAATTAAGTGGTTACATAGAAGATGGAATATCCGGAGAAAGGTTACCTTTTGCATATTTATATACACCCGATGGCGAGATAATGGTTTCTACCAATGAATATGGATTTTATTCTATTAATGTTCCCGCTGATACAAAAGGTCTTGTTGTTAGTTATCTCGGATATAAAGATACCTTAATTTCTTTGTCGGATCTTGGAAAAGAAAACTTTAGTATTCCTCTAAAGTCCAACACACAGCTGGAAGAAGTAGTTATTGTGGATGAATCCAAAGAAGATCCTATTATAGAGTATGATACTTACAATACAACAGAGCTTTCTACTATAAGAAATATGCAAACATTTGGTGGACAGATGGATATATTCAGACATATTCAATCACTTCCCGGTGTAACTACAGGTGCTGATGGGATAGGGGGGAATAGTGTAAGAGGAGGGAACGTAGAAAATAACTTGATTTTGCTTGATGGGATTCCAGTCTATAATAGTAGTCATGCATTAGGTGTTTTTTCAATTTTCGATGAAGCTTCCATTAAAAGTGCAAGATTTTACCGAGCACATATTCCAGCTCGTTATGGTGGAAGATTATCATCAGTTTTGGATATTCGAACAAAAGAAGGAAATCTAAATAAGTTTGGTGGACAAGTAAATCTAGGACTGTTGTCATCAAGTGTTTTTCTTGAAGGCCCTATTATAAGGAATAAAGCGAGTTTTACATTTTCTGCAAGAAGAACGTTATTCGAACCATATCTCTCCGGTGTTTCTAGTTTTATTAAAGAGGCTGCCGATAGAGAAGGAGAAACAGGCTATTATTTTTACGATATAAATGCGAAGCTGCAATTTGTTCTTAATAATAAAAATCGACTATACATTAGTTACTACGGTGGACAAGATCGTTTTAGTGATTTCACATTTTCTGAAAATACACAAGATACATTAACAAGTATTACAGAGGATATATACGATTGGACTTGGGGGAATAATCTTGCGGCTATAAGATGGAGTTCACAATTTTCTAATTCCATGTTTAGCAATCTTAGTTTATTTAGTACAAGCTATTCATTTAATGCATTTAATGCGAATCGTTTACAAAGAGATAATCTTAATTTCACTGAAATTCTTGATAACACGGTTAGCTTATATAATACACGAATTAATGATTTAGGATTTAGATGGGATATTGATCACTACATCGATGATAAGAACAGATATAAAGCAGGTGTATTGGGGATTAGACATAATTTTTCGCCTGGCTTATTATCCGCTCGAAATATCAATCCAACATTAAGTACACTTGACTTTCGTGATAGTTTACAAAATATTTTTACAACTGAAGAACGGTTAGCAAATGAACTGGAAGCATACTATGAACATGAATATCGATATAGAATGCTGCTTATAAATGCAGGTGCTAGATTAAGTTTGATTAATGCAAATAGAAGAAATTATTTTTCTATTCAACCGAGAGTTTCACTAAAAGGAAAAATGACAAGTAAACTATATGGAAAACTAAGTTCAAATTATACTACACAATATCTGCATTTGCTCGCAAGTAGTGGAATTAGCTTACCAACCGACATTTGGATTCCTTCAACAAATGTGATTAGACCACAAAAGTCTTTTCAGGTATCAGGTGGTATTGATTATGAAATAAGCAAAGGACTTATTTTTACATCTGAAATTTACTACAAGTATTTATGGGATATATTAAATCTCAAAGAAGGTGCTGTATTTTCTGTTATTGAAGATGAAAATTGGGAAAATGATATCCCTGTTGGTACAGGTAGAGCATATGGATGGGAAAATAGTTTGATAGGGGAGTATAAGCAACATTTCTTTAATCTGAATTATACACTTTCCTACAGTACGAGATTTTTCGAAGACATTAATGCTGGTAATGCTTTTTTTAGTCGGTTCGATAGAAGGCACCAAATGAATGCAGCTTATGTCTACACGTTGAATGATAATATTTCATTCAATGCTCAATTTGTTTTAGCAACTGGTCATCCTATTACCTTGCCGAAATTAGTAAATCAGGGTCAAATTACCTTTACTGATAAAAATGGCCAACGACTACCTACTTATCATAGACTTGATATCTCTGCTAGAATAACGAGTGAATTTGACTGGGGAAAACAGGTTATCACCATTGGTGCATATAATGTATATAACAAACAGAACCCATATTATTATTTCATCGATTTTGAAACGCCAACAGAATTTAGTTTGAAGCAAATCACGATTTTTCCCATTTTACCTAATGTGTCTTATAGCTTAGAATTTTAACATATTAAAGAATATTTTAATATGTGGCATGGTTTTTGTTCTTTAAATGTTAAAACTTGCTGAAATACAGAAATTTATTGGAAAAATATCGTACTTTTGAATACCCACTTAAGATTAATTGAATTAATTTTATTCAAAAAAAAATAAAGTTTATTTAGAAAGTATGTGACATTTCATAAAATGGACGTCATATTTACAAAGAACTTAACCTAAGCTTTGACCAAATATTATTATTACATATTATTACTTATAGTTGGAACTCAATATTCTTGTGTATCTGATGCTAATTTTGAAATTGATGGCGCAGAATCAAGAATTTTCTTCTATTCAGAATTTGAACCAAACCAAGATATAGCATTTAAGTATTCTACTGCAATTGGTTTGAGTGATTTAACTCCTGAAATTAATCCAACACTTACGACTGAGTTTAATTTAGAATTAAGAGAAGGTAATGTACTGCTAGATCCTTCTTTCAGATATAATCCCGTCACTGGATTATTTGTAAGTCCTCATAATGCTCAAGAGATAAATACAGGGACATTCTACACAATCACTACAAACCTTAAAGGTCATTCAGATATTAAGAAAGTTACTGCAACAACTTTTATCCCAGAACCTAAAGATTTTATAGCTTTAGAAGATATTGAAGATAGATCTTATCAGGAATCTAACGATTACATCATTGACAAGGATATAAAGATTTCAACAGACGAAAGCCATAGATATTTTGAAGTTGAGGCCTATGTTATTGATCCTAATGATGATACAAGTTTCAAAAAGATTTCAATTCAACCAATTCATTCAGTAAAGGGAGTATTACCACTACCTGAACGAAAGTCAATATTAATTGAGTCAAAAGAATTAAATAGTCAGTTTGCATTTTTGAATCTTCAAGCTACGATTGATGTTAATTTATTAGATATCAATGAAGGTGTATATTTAAAATTAAAAACGGTTACAGAAGACCATTACAGATATCATTTCACTTTAGCTAAGGAAATCGAAAGTACTTATGCTCCATTGTCTGAACCTGTAGTAAATTACACAAATATTGATGATGGTATTGGACTATTCAGTGGATTTAGCTCTACAGTACATACATTACCATTTAAAGAGTAATTACTTTTTCATTCATTTTCTTATAATTTTTTATTGCTGATGCATTTCAGCTAGTACTTTATTGCTAAAATTTGTCCCTCTATCAGATTCCTGATATAATTTCTAATCCATGATTCTTTTAATTCCAATGGGCACTTCATAATATATAACTAGTGTATAGTAAACTGAGTCCAGTATTACCAAATCGCAAATTGATTGTTTTTCTTACCTAAATTTAATTTTATAAAAACCCTATAGATTTTGTCAAATAATTTTTCTAGTTCAAATTGAAAAACGTAAACTTAACAGGGGTACTGTGAATGAACAACTGTTCTTGCATTGGCAAGAATTTCAACGTTGAAGTCGAAATAAGAAGTGAATCGAAACTTGATGTTTTGGTTGGGATGTAACGAAGAAATAGGGAATTTAATTAAACCCGAAATATGTATTAGAGCTTTGTTATGAGGGCTTAAAATACTGTAAAATCAAGCGATTCGGAAGATTTATCATATCATCGCTTTGGTTCATCTGAAAACGCCAGCGAAGCATTGGCTTTGACGCATTTTATGCCTGTAATAGATTGTCTAATGCATATTCGTGTTAAAAAGATTTGGTTTATTACAGAGTTAACATTTGTAAATGTAATCGAAATAGCTAGTGCTATTCCTTTATATTGTAGGTCAAAATATCCTATTTGTAATTAGAATGTAGTCTCTACATTCTAATTTTTTAATGGTATAGAATCATACCTATTGTATTTTTCTTATTCAATTTTGACCCATCTTACTCATCTTTTCTTCAAGACGTGAGCTAAATAATTGAGATCATTCTAGTAACTTATAAGGAGTTGAATATTTGCTTTTTGCCATCATTTTCTGCTCACATTTAACGAATTCACTTTTTTAACACATTTGATTTTGTTTTTAAGTAACTGTAGTTCAGTGTGTTGTAAATTCGTTTTCTTTTTTTTGATTTAATTGCTAGGGGTTCAATTTAATGTAAGGTGTCTTACATATAGAAAGAATATTAAACTTCAAAATGGAATCATTAGAATTTGTGAAAAGAAAAACCTTAACCAGCACAGATGTGGATATTCAACTCGGTTTTTTTGAATGCTTGAGTGAACATCAACAAAGTGAGCTTAAAAAGTATACCGAACAAGTTGTACTTTATAAAGGAAGTCACATATATAAAAAAGGAGATCAAGATAAATTTATTTACTTCATCCAAAAAGGAAGTGTAAAACAATACACACTTTCTACGACTGGAAAAGAAGTGATTAAAAATATATTATACCCTGATAACTTAGTAGGTGAAGAGGTGTTTTCTAAAGAAGGCATCCGAAATGATTATGCAAAAGTAATTGACCCAGAAGTAATTTTGGTCAAGATTCATGTTGATGATTTAAGAGGACTTGTACAACGATACTGGGAAGTTAATGAAGCATTTATAGGACTTCTTACCAAAAAGCTAAAACGTACTCAGCAAAGAGTGGCAGGGCTAATTGTCGATGATGCAAGGAAAAGAATAATTGATTTTTTAAAATATAATGCAGTTCACAAAGGAAGAAAAGTTGGGATGGAAATGTTGATAAAACATAGTATGACACAGCAAGACATTGCGAATTATACTGGGACTTCTAGACAAACTGTAACATCCATTTTAAACGATTTAAGAAAGACAAATAAAATTTATTTCAAGCGAAATAGCATCTTAATAAGAGATATTGCAAGCTTGGCATAAATCAAGATAGGTTTAGTTAGAGTTAATGTTTTGTTCAATTAACTTAGGTTAGTAATGTAAAGAGACTGTTTAGAGGTATTCAGTCTCTTTTTTTATTTTATTCACGTTATTTTACGGAATTACATTCTTTGATGCGTTTCATAATGATTTCGGGATGATGTCTTGTATTTTCTATAAAATAGGTGCTTGTTTGTTCTCCTCCTACAACCACTCCTGCTAGGAAAATTCCTTTTACTGAGGATTCTAGATGTTCTGAAATTACTGGTTTTTTCTCATTTTCATCTATTTCAATGCCAATGTTTTTTAACCACTTCATATCAGGTGTATAACCTGTCATCGCAAGCACATAATCATTCTTCAGTTGAATTCGCTCTTCAGGAGTTTGAATATCTATTCGATCTTCATAAATATGCGAAACCTTACTATTGAAGTAAGCTTTGATAGAACCTTCTTTAATTCTGTTTTTGATATTTGGTAGAATCCAGTATTTTACCCGTTCATATAATTCAGGACCTCTCACTACCATTGTTACATTTGCACCTTTTTGTAGACATTCAAGAGCAACATCACAGGCAGAATTTGCTCCCCCTATCACGACAATATCTTTTTTTAAGTACAAATGGACATCATCGTAATAATGTTTTACTTTTGGTAGCTCTTCTCCAGGGACGTTAAGTAGACGAGGAGTATCATAGAATCCAGTGCAAATGACAATTGATGTACCAGATATACTTTCTTTGTGATATTTTACGATAAATGCACCTTCCTTTCCTGTCACATTTTCTACAAAGGAATCAAAACGAATATGTAGATTATAAGCTTCCATTATACGTCGATAGTATTCTAGAGCTTCTCTTCTTGTCGGTTTATCATTATGAGAAATAAAAGGTATTCCGCCAATTTCAAGCTTTTTAGAAGTTGAAAAGAAGGTCATATTTACAGGGAAGTTATAAATAGAATTTACAAGTACTCCTTTTTCTAAAATGATATAACGTAAACCTTGTTTCTGGCATTCAATGCCACAATTTATTCCTGTTGGTCCGCCTCCAATTATTATTACATCATACTGTTCCATTGTAGCTCTTTTATCCTTGTAAAGGTACGACTTATTAACTTGAAGCCGGGATTAATTGCGAACGCAAAAATCTAAGAAAACACTTTATTCAAGACGTTATAATTCTATGTGACTTATCACATTGAATTATAACAATGCAGAAGAATGTGGAATGCTTTGATTTTCCCATAAAATTTGTAGACTAATGATTGACGATCAGGAAAAGACATTGTTCAGCAGATGAATGAAACATCGACTAAGCAACTCATTTCAAAGGCTTTATATTTATTTGTTTATGAGGATTTAATCGGAAGATCTTTTGTAGTTACTAGCAATTAATAACGTGCACTTAAGCAGTTTAATATCTGAAAATAATCATTTCAAGATTACCCAAATTAATTGTAATTTCGTCGAAATATTACACATGATTGAGTTAAGTAAAATATCAACAAAGCCACCAGAGGGCTATGATAAGGATAAAACGAAAAAAGAGCTAAAAAAAATAGCAAAAGAGATAGGTGAACTTGTGGAAGTAATGACGGCACAAAAAAAACACAGTTTATTGGTCGTCATGCAAGGGATGGATTCTAGCGGTAAGGATGGGTCAACAAGAGAAGTATTTAAATATTGTTCCCCTTCAATGGTCAGTGCTGTAGGATTTGGAAAACCGACAGATGAAGAATTCGCTCATGATTTTTTATGGAGAATTCATAAACACGCTCCTGAAAAAGGAAAAGTCCAAGTATTTATTCGATCTCATTATGAAGATATTCTTATACAGCGAGTGCATAAGTGGATAGATGAAGAACGCGTAACAGCGAGAATCAATGCAATTAATGCATGGGAAAAGTTATTGATCGCAGATAATAACACAACCATATTGAAGTTCTATTTACACTTATCTCACGAAAGACAAGGAGAAAAATTACAAGAGCGTATTGATGATCCTGAGAAAAACTGGAAACATAATCCAGGAGACTGGGAAGAGCGAAAGTTATGGGATGAATATAGAGCTTGTTATGAGGATGCAATAAATAGAAGCGAGGTACCTTGGATAATCGCGCCAGTTGATAGTAGGACATATCGTAACTATTTTATTGCAAAAAAAGTACTAGAAACACTTAAAGGGTTAGACATGAAGAAACCCATAATTCAAGATAATGCCGAATAAAGTAAGAGTTGATAAATGGTTGTGGAGTGTTCGGATTTTTAAGACCAGATCTTTATCTACCACGATGTGCAAAAATGGTAGAATTTCAATAGGTGATAAGAAGTTGAAGCCTTCAGCGCTTATTTCAGAAGGCGATCTTTTAAGTGTCCATAAAGAAGGATTTCAATTAACACTTAAAGTATTGAAAATCATTGAAAAGAGAGTAGGAGCACCTATCGCCGTAACGTGTTATGAAAACCTTACTCCTGAGGCTGAGCTTAATAAATACAAAGACTGGTTTATAGGAAAAGGTAGAGCTGAAATACGAGAAAAAGGAAAAGGTAGACCTACCAAACGGGAAAGAAGAGAAATTGATGACTTTAAAGAAGAGTACTTATTCCAAGATTTATGGAGTGAAGAAGATGAAAATTAGCGCATCATTTTCTTTCTTTTTACCATATATGCTTGTAAAATAGGAATAAATCCTTTTCTAATATCAGCTTCTACAAGATCAATTTTGTATTGCAAACATTTTGATCGAATCTCTTTTCGATAACCCAGCATCTTTTCTTGATAGATTTCTTTAACTTCATGAGATTGAAGCCTAATTTTTTCGCCACTTTCTAAATCAATAAACTGATAAGGGCGATTTTCAAACTCAAATCGTTGTTCAAGTTTTTCATCTAAGGTATAAAAAAGAATGACCTCATGCTTGTTGTATTTTAAATGTTGAAGCGCTGAGAACAAAGCTTCACTTTTACTTGGATCATCAAGCATATCACTAAATATTACAATAAGACTTCTTCTATGAACCCGCTCAGCAACTGAGTGCAAAGTATCTACCAAGTTTGTTGTCTTTTCAGGTGTAGTATCTTTTATGAATTGTTCTAGATACTGTAGGAGTAAGCGATAATGAGAGGTGCTAGACTTTTCTCTCGTAAATACATTAATATCTTGGTCAAATAATGTGAGCCCGAATGCATCTCTTTGTTTCTTCAATAGATTCATCAATGATGCAGCTGCAAGTCCTGAAAATTGAAGTTTATTTATGGGCTGTTTTTTATCATTCTTCGGAAAATACATAGAAGAAGATGAATCAATAACAATGTGACATCTTAGATTAGTCTCTTCTTCGAATCGTTTAGTGAATAACTTATCCGTCCGCGCATAAACTTTCCAATCGATGTTTTTCGTCGTATCACCAGGATTATAAATTCTATGTTCTGCGAATTCAACTGAAAATCCATGAAATGGAGATTTATGCAAGCCAATGATAAATCCCTCTACCACTTGTTTTGCAAATAATTCCATGTTTTCGATGGACTTCAAATCAAAATGCTCAAAATAACTCATATGTTCCCTTTTTGGGCGAAAGCCCGTTTCGGCTTAAAGATAGAAATAACACAAAAAACAAAAGGCTTTCAGATGTGATTCTGAAAGCCTTTAAATGTATTTTAACTTGATTACTTATGTGCTTCGATCTTCTCAGCTAATTTAGCCTTTGATATCGTACCCACATGTTTGTCAACAATTTCGCCATTCTTTATCAATAAAATTGTAGGAATAGACCGTACTTGGTATTTCATCGAAACATCACTGTTGTGATCAACATTGACTTTCCCAATATTTACTGAACCTTCATAGTCATTAGCTAATTCTTCAATAATAGGAGTAACCATTCTACAAGGTCCACACCATTCAGCCCAAAAATCTACAACTGATAATTTATCGCTATCTAAAACTGTTTCTTGGAAATTCGAGTCAGTTAATTCTAAAGCCATTTTTTTATATCTTTTATGTTATTATAATTTATGTTACGTAATAGCATAACATTATTTTTATCGTTAAAGTTGCAAAGGTAATTTTCTGCGTATACAAAATGAAGTAATATTATAATATATTGCCCGTTGACTGACAATTTGTAACTTATAGACATGAAAAAACATCGATTTTTGGCTTTTAACATCGGTTTTCTTGGCCTGATCTTGCTCATTAATGTTTTGTTAAAAACAAGAGCCTCTTGGGCATTGCATTATTATAAGGATGGTTTTTTTAGTTGGATTCGTCAATCATATGATTTTCTTTTCGGTCAATGGCTGCCATTTCCATTTTTCATACTTTCTTTTCTAGCCCTTTCCTTTTGTGTTCTTATCCATATCTCACGAAAAAGAAAAACTTTCGAAAAGCTTTCGGTTGGTTTCGGATGGATTGCTTTTACCATTTCTGCTTTTTACGTATTGTGGGGATTTAATTATAATGTACCCTCAGTTTCACAATTGATTTCATTACGTTTCGAAAAAGTGGATTCGATAGCTTTATACGATGAACTTGATTATGTTATAAAAGAGATCAATTACATGAGAAGCTCTATTCAAGATGATAGCTTCCCTATATCTTTCGATAATTCCGATTTAGAAGCAGAAATAAGACATGATTTAGAAAGTACTTTCGAAAATTTGAACATAAAAACGATGGGTACTCCTCGAGTGAGGACAGTGAAACCTGCAGGTTTATTGATGCGTTGGAAAACGGCAGGAATTTATATTCCACATGCATTTGAAGGACATATTGATGGTGGATTATTACCAATTGAACAACCTTTTACAATGGCTCACGAAATGTCCCATGCCTACGGCATCACGGGTGAAGGCGATTGTAATTTTACTGCATTTCTTGCTTGTATGTCTTCTGAAAATCCATTTTTTAGGTATTCTGCATATCTTGATTATTCCTTGTATTTACTTCGGGATGTCTATAGAACCAATCCATCAATGCATAAAATGTTCAGGGAACGTTTACATCCTGGATATCATGCAGATATTAAGGCCATGATCGAAAATGGTAAAAAGTACCCTGATATTCTTCCTGCTGTTCGAGATTTATTGTACGATAGATATTTGAAAGCACAAGGGATAAAGGATGGCATCAAGAATTACAGCCGTATGGTTCAGATGGTCATTAATTATAAAGCTCAGTTCATGTAATTTTTGGGGTTAAACCCCCAAAAAAATCAGTTTATCTAAATAACTTTGAAACAGTATCGGTTTCTTCTGGCTTTACTAATGCCTCGATGATGTCAATGGTGCGCATATTCAGTTGCTTAATGCAGCCCTCTTGATGTGGGATTTGTTTTAGCCATGGTTCAACATACCGATTTGTTACTTTAATTGAAAGCACATCTTTATCCAGCATTCGCGCTATAAAAAAGATCCCTGCACCGTCTAAGCTAAGGATATCAGCGTGAAATTTCCTCTCAAAATTTTCTTGCCCATCAAATGTTCCAGGTATTTTATTGACAGTTAATGCACTTGCCCGGGGAAGATACGTAGGATTAATGAGCTTCTTTGGTCTAATGATACCTCTTTCAAATGGAAGTTTATTTCGTTTGTGCCAATTCAGATCGTGAATGTCATGAAAGGTGCCATCTGATTCTTCTAGTCCAATATCTCCAAATCCTTCTTGTTCGATCAAGTAAACTCGTCCTAGGTCAAGTGTTCGAGACAAAGCAGCACCAATTCCAGGATTCAGAATAAGATCAATTTCCTTTATGGCTGGATGACATGTAAGAGCGTACATTGAATACATTATACCAATTCCACTAACAAGTGTAATAATGCTGTGTTCACCATTCGTATATTCCCAGAAAGATTTTTTTTCCCACGATTCTTCAAGATATTCAATCGTTTCCTTAATCTCTTCTTCAGTAGATGCAATAAGTAATATATTCATGTTTAATTTTTGTACGAAATTTCGCCGCCAGACGAAATGCCTAGAGTAGGGTGTAAAACACCTACACCATGTATGCCATATTTCCCGAATCTATAACTGATTCCAAGAGAAAACTGACTTTCCTGTGTATTAAATCCCCCTCGAAGAAATAAGTTGTCAACAGGCTCATATATAATTCCTGTTTTTATTCTAAATGGTAAAACGATGTCTTTTTCAACTTCGGCCAATAATTTTACTTTTTTAGATAATTGGTAGGTTATACCTGAACGAATGATGGATGAAATATCTTCTTGAGGAGTTAAACTCTGTCCAAAAGGATTAAAAATATGAAAACCAATATGGACTTTATCATTGACTTCGTAAATACTTCCTATTTCTACTGTAGGAACGAACCTAGAACCAAAATTGGGCGCTTGAAAACTTAGCACATTTGCTTGTAAACTTATATTCCAGTTCTTTCTAACACGACGAGCATAGGCTAATCCTATGATCTGAGTGTTCAAGTCTTCATCTCCTACATATTTGACAGATAAACTAAATGCGTTATTTGCATTATGCTTATAAATGCCTGAAGCACTAATAGTATTTAATGAAGAAAGTCCAAATAAATTCAATGCACCAGCTTGAAAGCCCCATTTGTCAACAGATAAAATCCCAGCCTGATTGTTTATTGCACTCATTTCATCGGAATTGGCAATACTAGCGTTTCCTATCCCATAAGAAGAAGCAGAACCTCCATACACTGAAATATTTTGGGCGAAAGCCCCACTTGACAGGAAAAAGCTAATGAAAATAATATATTTAAGCTTCAGAACATTCATGTATGGAAATATTTGGTCATAAAGATACCTTTCAATTTCGACGTTTTATTAAGGAAGACGAGAAAAAAGTACGAGATATTGTTTTTTCGGTTCTTTCGGAATATGGATTAAAAGTAAATTCGGAAGGTGTAGATGGGGATTTATATGATATTGAAACGCATTATAAAGATGGACTCTTTGGTGTGATAGAAGAAAAAAACACACGTCTTATTGTAGGAAGCTTTGCGTTGTTTCCTTTACAAAAGACAGAAATGGAGCTTCGTAAAATGTATATTTTACCATCTTACAGAGGAAAAGGACTTGCGAAATGGGTAGTGGATTTTTGTGAGGCTTACGCCCAAAGTAGAGGGGTAAAAACAATTTCGCTAGAAACAGCTAGCGTTTTAAAAGAAGCAAAAGGCTTATATCTTTCAAAGGGCTATGAAATTGTACCTCAAGAAAACCATACTCCACGATGTGATATATTGATGAGAAAAGAACTAAGCTAATGGCAGAATTTAGAAGAAATCATACAAGTAAAGGAAATACAGGGCCAGCAATTATCCGAATTCTATTGATTGTTGCAGTTGTTGGTGTCGTTTTTTATTTATTTTCAAATGTCATGGGTAAAATGAATTTCGACTCAAGTTATGCGTTAAGCAGCGAAGAAATCAATGATTCGCTTTATTATGCTCCTAGTTTATCTCATGGACAAGTTGTTAATCATACGTATTATAGTTTGTCTTATATAGAAGAATATGAACAAGCGGAATGGGTCGCTTATGAATTGACAAAATCTTCCTTACAAAAACCGAATGTTCCGAGAGCGAAACGATTTGAAGATGATCCAAAAGTGAGGAGTGGGTCAGCGACCTATTATGATTATAAAGGGAGTGGGTACAGCAGAGGTCACTTAGCTCCTGCAGCAGATATGGCTTTTGATAAGGGAGCGATGGAAGAATGTTTTTATATGAGCAACATGTCGCCACAGTTATCTGTATTTAATGGTGGGGTATGGAACGAATTAGAAAATTTAGTCCGTGACTGGGCATATAAAAATGGGCGTTTATCCATTGTGACAGGTCCTATATTTACGGAGGATATGAAACGGATAAAAGGCGGAGTAGCTGTTCCTACAGCATTTTATAAAGTGCTCTTGGATTTGGATGCGCCTGAAAAGAAAGCGATAGGGTTTATCTTGCCGCATGAAAAGAGTGTAGAGCGTATGAGTGTATATGCGGTTTCAGTTGATGAAGTAGAGCGTATCACAGGTCTTGATTTTTTTGATCAATTGATTGGTGACGAACTAGAGGCAAAATTGGAGGGGCAATATGACATGAGTTTATGGCCATTAGATGAAAGTTTATACAATCAACGAGTCAATCACTGGAATAATCGATAGAGATTTTCCTATACATTATATTAATAATATATTCGCAAAAAAATAATACAATGAGTAAAGATACTTTTAAGAAAGAAATATTGGATGGGTATGAATTTGAGGGAGAGTCTATCATTTTAGGAGGAGCTATGCATGATAAAGAAGTGTTGCATGAAACTTTTGTTCGTTTGCCATTAAGTACAATTAATCGACATGGTCTTATTGCAGGAGCTACAGGTACTGGTAAGACGAAAACCTTGCAAATTTTAGCTGAACAGCTTTCTGATAAAGGTATTCCATCTTTACTAATGGATATAAAAGGAGATTTATCTGGTATTGCAGTGCCAAGTGATGGACATCCAAAGATTGATGAGCGTCATGAAAAAATTGGTTTTCCATTTATCGCTGATGATAGTCCTGTGGAATTCCTCACATTAAGTGATGAACCAGGTGCAAGATTGCGTGCGACGGTTGCTGAATTTGGTCCAGTTTTATTTTCTAAGTTGCTTGATTTAAATGAAACCCAGAGTGGTATCATAGCTGTTGTTTTCAAATATTGCGATGATCACGATTTGCCTTTATTAGATTTGAAGGATTTGAAAAAGTCTATTCAGTTTGTAACAGAAGAAGGAAAGGAAGAGGTTGAAAAAGATTATGGACGAATTAGTAAGGCTTCAGTAGGAACCATAATGCGTAAAATACTTGAACTTGAATCACAAGATGCAGATCGATTTTTTGGTGAAAAATCGTTTGATGTGCAAGATCTTGTTCGACACGATGAAAATGGAAAAGGAATGGTGTCGATTTTGAGAGTGACAGATTTGCAAGATAAACCAAAGTTGTTCTCTACTTTTATGTTGCAGATGCTTGCAGAGATTTATGCAAGTTTTCCAGAGTCAGGAGATAAAGGAAAACCTAAGCTTGCTTTATTTATTGATGAAGCACACTTGATTTTTGAAGAAGCTAATGATGCTTTATTGGATCAAATTGAAGTAATCGTTAAATTGATTCGATCCAAAGGAGTAGGTATTTTCTTTGTTACACAAAACCCGACAGATATTCCCGATGATGTTTTAAGTCAACTGGGGCTAAAAGTGCAGCATGCTCTACGAGCATTTACAGCAAAGGATCGAAAAGCAATAAAATTGGTTGCAGAGAATTATCCGTTGACAGATCATTATGATGTTGATCAATTATTGACAGAACTAGGGATAGGGGAAGCACTTGTGACTGGGTTAAATGAAAAAGGAATACCGACACCATTAGTTCATACCTATTTACGTGCTCCTCAATCAAGAATGGACGTATTGTCGGATCGTGAAATCGATAGGATTTTGGATCGATCAGTCATTATTGATGATTACAATCAAGAAATTGATCGCGAATCAGCATATGAGATATTAAATGAACGACTTGAAAGAGCTGCTTCTCCAGAGCAT
Organism: Saprospiraceae bacterium; assembly: GCA_020627825.1. Taxonomy (GTDB): domain Bacteria; phylum Bacteroidota; class Bacteroidia; order Chitinophagales; family Saprospiraceae; genus JAHDFB01. Next base: position 18,654 of record JAHDGD010000022.1, on the reverse strand, counting down.
AATGAGGAGATAAAAGTACAACGTGGGCGAGCAAGAAAAGAAAAATCTACATTGGAACAAGTAATGAGTTCTACCACAACACGACAAATAGGAAGAACGGTTGCTAGAGAATTAACTAGAGGCTTACTCGGTGTACTTGGTGTAAGAACAACAAGAAGACGAAGAAGATATTAATTTATTCTATTAGTAAATTATGATGATGAAAAAAATCATATTGATATGCTCCATAATCCTCAGTTTTGGATTATACAATGTACAAGCGCAGGAGACTCAAGAGGAAAAAGATCTTATAAAATTAGCTGTAGAAATTTCTAATCAACTCTATAAAAGCAATTACACGTTCTATGATGAGTTGTTTGACATTGATGCATTTTTGGATCGAGTATTTATCAATGATGCAGGTTTGTCCACATATAATGCAGACTTCAAAGAAGGTTTTAAATCTACTTTTACATGGGGAAGAGAATTTGTCAATCATACAAAAAAAGGAGGACTGTATGAGCCTATTAGTTTTGTCGTTGATGAAAATGACTATTACGTAACCTTTTCATTGTTTGGGAATGAAGGCTTGAATTACCATGAACTCCTATTTAATAAAGTTGATGATCAATATAGGATCGTAGATGTATATGTTTATTCCAATGGAGAAAATCTTAGTGAAACGATAAAGTATTTTTATTTGGGAGGTATTGAGTCTAGTGGTTTATTGAATCAGTTATCCGGAAAATCGAAATCATTTGTAAAAGAGATGGAATCGATATTGAATCTGAAAACACTTTTAAACGCTGGTAAATATAAAGAACTCAATACATATCTTGAGCAAGCGTCAGATGCCTTTAAGAATACAAAGATGTATTATAGTCTAAAGACTTCAGCTTTAGTCGGATTAGGTGATAGCGAAGCATATTATGCTTTTTTAAGAGCAAACTCTTCAGTAGGAGTCCCTACATCTTTTCTTACCAATATAGATTTGTTTTTCCTTGAAAGTGATTGGCCAGCTTACCAAGAAAATATTAATATTCTTGACAATTTTGTTGGAGGAGATCCTGTATTAAATAATTACCGAGGTAATGGTTTCTTAACGAATGGAAACATTAAAGAAGCAAAGATTGCTTATCAACAATTATATGATGATTTTCCAGATTATAGTTATGGAGTTATTGGCTTATTAAACACAGGCCTAGAAAGTGGTGATGTGCCGACAAGTATTACTGCTATGCGAGATTTATATGATCGATTTGGTTTTACGAAACAAGATTTGGAGAATGCAATAAATTCATATCCAGCTATAAAAAATGCTGAAAAAGTTCAAGCTTTTATTGCGGCTCTTCAATAATGTTAAAACAAAGCGTTTTCTTAGATAGAATTTGAATGGTATAACCTCAAATTAAACTTACCTTAAAGTCTAACTCTTTAGTGCTTGTAAATTTAAAAATAGGTCTGCGAGAAATAGAACGAAATAACTTGAAAATGCTGTAAGTTTCCTAATTTCCGCTGCCTACATTGTAAACAGGAACTTTACGGGAATTGTCTTGATTAATTTTGGACTTTTTATAGTTCTGTGTATAGGTTTTCCAAGGAATTTTCTTGTGATGGTCTCCTTCGTAATAATCTAAGATCATCAACAGTGTAGTTGCATCTCGATACCCAGGAATAGGTTGAATGACTTCAAGATTACTGTCCATAAAGACAAGAGTTGGATACTTAAGTCTCCCTCTTAAAATAACAGCCGCTAATTCATGATAACCATTTTTCCCCTTATTAACATAATTATATTCAGTTCCATGAAGGAAAATAGAGGACTTCGATTCAGCATCAAAACGAATCGCATAGTAATTATCGTTAATGTAAGAAATTAAGGTGGAATCTAAGAATGTTGACTTATCCATCTTTTTACAGTATCCACACCATTCTGTGTATACATCTACAAGTACCTTTCTAGGTTCCTCGTGCATTTTTTCAGCTACTTCTTCCCAGGTAAGCCAATTTATTTCTTGACTGTTACCGTTACTTAAACCGATCAATATGAACAGCATCAACATCACATATTTCATACGTTCTCTTTGCTTTTTTGATTAAAAATGAATAAATCAGTTATCGTATTATGGTTTTATTCTATTTGCACTCCAAAATAGCGAATTTCTATCTACTAAAATGATTAACTTCTGCGTTGAAAATACTTGTCGTATCTACGGATATGACTGCGTTTTTCATCATGAATTTAATCATTTTATTAGCGTTATTTAATACGCCATATTGAAATGCAAATAGTATTATTTAGTTGAATACATCTACCAAATTACTTCATTAAAACTTATATTTCAAAGAAATGGCACAGATAAAAATGGTTTTAATTTTTTTTTAACGAACTCAAGACGTTTCCCTACACTTTTGTTATAATTTGTACAAGTGATTACTTGCTCGCAAATGAATGTTGTATGCACTTGATTGTCAGGGAGTCATTTATTCCTAGAACATTGTCTGTTCTTTACAATCAATCTTTATTACATAATGCGGGTTAATTGGTATAATCCCGATTTCAGGTAAATAAGTTTTGGGCTTTAAGCCCAAGGAAGAAAAATGCATGAAATATAAGTCGAACAGTTGTACTTAGTATAACCATTCTCTTGCAAAAGCATTGTAGAAATTAATACCAACTTTGTAGTCTAGGCGAGCTACATCCAATGAACTATCGCTACTCAAGGCATAAACAGCTATCTGTAATGTTTCACCCCATATTTTGAATTTCTTACCAAGACCTAGATAAATTTCAGCATGGTACAGATCGTCTTGAGGTATGATTAGTGTTCCTCCTCCTGCTAGTAATTCCATTTGTAAATGCCGAATTAATGGCACTTTGTCTAAAAAGAAACCATCAAAATGATGAATAATTGCACCTTGCACAAAAGCATTAGCAGTTGATCTTGTATCACCTAATTGTTGTGCGTCAAACAATGGGTTTGTAAATAAATAAGGTGTCGAACCTCTGAAAAAGTTATATTCCAGTTGACGTAAACTTCTTTGATTGATGAAGGAACCAGTCCGCACTTGCCAATTTGAACTTCCTAATTTTGTAGAGGGAATTTTTTGATTTAATTTCAGTTCGACATAATCAAAATTAACCTCGCTTCCGAATAGTTGAGGTATGCCTTTCCTGTAGGATAATGTTAATACAGGATTATTGTTTGGAAGAACAATTTTTTTGCGTCCTCTTGTAACAAATTGTTGTCCAAATCGGTAAATTAAATCTCCTTTGAATTCAAAAATTTTATACTGTTGGAAATCTATGGCGGATTCTTGTGAGCCAAATAAAAAGGAAGAAATAGGATTTACTTCCAAGTCAAGTATTGATTCTTTGTTGCTGAATCCAACTTCCGTATTTAAGTATAAACCATTGACTATTTCCATGGAATATCCACCACTAACAAATCTATTTCTTATAAAGTTATTTCGACTTACTAAATTATCTAGTGATTGGAAAAAAGTAACTACATCAAATATGTCCCCACCTCCTACAAATACTCTTGCAAATTTACTCGGAAGAAAAGTGTAACCTACATATACGCGTCCTTTTATATCATTATTACTAAGTCCATAATTCAGTCGATAACGTACATCAATCTCATCTTTATTAAAAAATTCTTTTTCGAAACTACCAGCAGGTGCTATTCTGAAACCATCTACGCCAAATGGCTGAAAAAAGTTAGCAAGTCCATCAAATTGATAGGTAACTCCTTTTGCTCTATTTCTGTAGCCGAAACCTGCAAGCACCACTTTTCGCCAAGTAATCTTATTGAAAATAGAATCTTGTTTTCTTAAATATTCATCACTATTCAATTCTTGATAGATACTATCTTGCTTCGTATAGAATATATTCAAGTCTTTTTCTAAAGCAACACCCCTGTATTGAACCATTAAATCATTCGTTGTTTCTAGGGAGGCTTCAGTGTATTTTACTTTTTCAGCTGAAAAGAAGTTTTTTGAATAGGTAGGTGTAAAATTATAATCACTTGTTCTATATACTATTTTGACGAAATATTTGTTCGTTCCGATATTGGCATTGTACGATATTTTTTTCTCACTTGCTACGTGATTATTTTCTATATTTTTATAATTTATGTCAAGGGTTAAATCTCTGAATCCATTGATACCAGGATCCAATGATAACTCTGCTTTCATCAACTTATATCCATCAGATGAAACATAAATTAACCCATCCCATAAAGGCGCACCTTTATATTTCGGGGTGACAGCTATCGTAAATAATGTATCTTTTGCATTGATGTCCATTTCTTTCAACTTGTAGTTGTAGTTTAATAAGGCACCATTCGCAATAGGCGACGTTATAGGACGATCGCTAATTGAATTATTATTTAGTTGATTATCGTACAGATCTATTTTAAAATCTTCAGGCGTTATAAAATATTCAATGGGATTGTAACTAACAAACTGACTTCCTCCTCTGAAGTCTCTTCCATTAACCATAGGAGCGGTTCTTTTTAGCTGTTTATCTCCTGTTTGTTTGATTTCTGCTTGAACAACAATTTTAGATTTCGCTCCATCTAGGTATTCAGTACTTGCTTTCTCATTCAAGTAAACAATAGCTAATGAATCATTTGGGATGGAATCTTTTTCACTTGCTTTGTAAAATCTATTCATTACGGTTTGTTGATAGATTTCTCTTGAAAATGATTCGTCAATTAATCGGTTTTGTTTTTGGCCAATGACTTTCTTTACTATGTCTCTACCAATTGTTGATTTTTCCCCTGAAAGGACAACCTCTTCAAAAATAAGCGTGTTGGAAACCATTTCAATAAGCAGATTCTTTGCTTGAGTTTCGTTTGATACTGTTATCGTTTTGGGCTTTAAGCCCAAAAAACTAAATTGAATTTCAGTTGGTAATGTGGCCTTTAATTCGAAGAATCCTTCACTATTTGTTATGGTTCCTTTTCCAGTAGATACATCAACAACACTAACAAACTCTAGTGGTTCTTGTGAAGTGGAATCGATAACAACTCCATTGATGCTCTGAGAATTTGCATTGAATGTCAATAAGAAGCAAGTGAAAAAGAAGAATATTGTTTTACTTGTAAGGGACCACATGTCTATAGGTATTGTCACCCAAAGATAAGCTATAAACTTCCTCTCCAACAAGAGTAGGACCCCTTAATCCTTCTCCTAAAAGGCTATTACTAGACAAAATGTGACCTTCATCCCACAAAGCTTCCTTTACTATAGACTTCTGCAATCGAGGACCTCCTTCAATCAACAAACTATAAAAGTTTTTCTCCCATAATACTTGAAATAGATTTTTCCAATTCCAAGTTTCTGCTGGTATATGAACAATCTCAGTAGTTAATGGATTAGGATTTTTATAGAGAGGAGTCGAAGTGAGGATGATATTTTTACCTTCTTGAAATATCGATCTATCTTTTTTTAGTTTATCATCTTTGTCAATGAGGATTTTTATAGGGTGATGATTGTGGTAAGGAGGTAGAAAGTACAATCTATTTGTTAATTTGGGGTTATCTAAATTAACGGTATTATATCCTACTACAATGCCATCAAAAGTCCCTCTTAATTTATGAGCTTGGATTCTTGAAGATTCATTTGTTATCCATACTGGAGCATCTTTTTTACCTGCATATCCGTCAGCTGAAACTGCAGTTTTTATGGCAATGAAAGGGCGTTTTTCTAAGTGATTTACCTTGAATTTACGCAGTAAGAATTGAGCTTCTTTTTCGCACAATCCAACTTCGACTTTTACACCTGCTTTTTGTAAAATAGCAACTCCATTTTGTCGAACTTCAGGATTTATATCTAGTGTTGCTATGATGACATGCTCAATTTGATGTTCAAGAATTTTGGACGTACAAGGAGGTGTTTTTGAATGGATGCAACAAGGTTCAAGTGTTACATAAAGTGTTGATTCTTTTATAAGATGTTTCTTATCCTTGGGTACGTTGTTTATGCAATTTACTTCAGCATGATGATCACCATATTTTTCATGAATTCCTATACTCAAAATTGAATCATCATGTACCAACATAGCCCCTACGCATGGATTACCTCCAGTTGTTCGAAAAGCTTCTTCTGCTTTTTCGATCAGGAGTTTCATGTAAGATTCTTTTTGGGCGTAAGCCATATCGTATTAATCTAAAATTTCCTTAAGAGTTTCCATCACATAATCCACTTCCTCAATGGTATTTTTATGGGAAAAAGAAAACCGAATGGTGATAGATGGATCGTTTGGTTTGATTGCTTCGAGAACATGTGATCCTTTGTTCGTTCCTGAACTACAAGCGCTTCCAGCTGATGCTGCAATATTTTTAATATCGAGATTGTAAATCAACATTTCGTTTTTTGCAGAATAAGGAAAAGCGACACTTAAAATATGATATAAATGATCTTTTGTTTGTTCTCCATTAAAGGTCACCAGTTCAAAGGTCGATTCAATTGATTTTTTCATGTAATCACGAACACGAATAATTTTATCTTTTCGAATTTCCATGTCTTTGATACTTAGCTCAAAGGCTTTCGCTAAGCCTACAATGCCATATATGTTTTCCGTTCCTGCTCTCATGTTTCGTTCTTGTGCACCTCCAGTAATAAAAGGAGGGATCAATGCATTTTCGTTCATGTATAAAAAAGCAGCACCTTTAGGTCCGTATAATTTATGGGCTGTGCCAGATAAAAAGTCAATAGATATTTTTTGTAAATCAACTGGAAATTTTCCTAGTACTTGAACTGCATCACAATGAAAATATGCTTGATGTTCTCTACACAATTTACTGATTTCAGGAATAGGATGGATGGTGCCTATTTCATTGTTCCCATACATCAAGCTGACCAATGTTGTCTGTCGGTTTTGTTGTAGTAATGCAGTTAACTCTTCTAAGGAAATATTTCCATTTTCGTCAAGAGATAAAAAGATCGCTTCAATCTTCTTTTGGTTGGAAAGATCAAGAATTGTATTCAATACACAATGGTGCTCAGTAGGTGCACTTATGATTCGAGTTACCTCAAGATGATGCACAGCTTGACGTAAAGCCATGTTATTGGATTCAGTTGCAGAACTTGTGAAAAATATTTCTCCCAATGATGCATTGAGTCCATTTGCAATAGTTCTTCGAGCTTTTTCGATTCGAGCTCTAGCACTTCGTCCTTTTCCATGTATGGAACTCGGATTTCCATATTCTTCTTTTAAAACAGCGGTCATTTCCTTTAAAACTTCATCTTCTAAAGCTGTAGTGGCCGCATTGTCGAAGTATACTTGCATTACATTAATTCTGTTATTCGTTTTTTTACAGTACTTGCTAGTTCAGAAGCAGCTTTTCTATCTTTGGATTCGGCATATATTCTTATGATAGGCTCAGTGTTACTTTTTCTCAAATGAACCCATTCACCTGGAAAAATGATTTTCACACCATCGATTGTATTCACTTCCTCTTCCTTATAGTGTAATGCAATTTTTGATAAAATGTTATCGACATCAGTTCCTTTCCTCAAATCAATTTTATCTTTTATCATTTCGTAATGTGGTAGGTCGTTCCGAATTTCATTAAGGTTTTTCCCGCTTATTGCTAAGTGACTTAACATAAGCGCAATTCCTATAAGTGCATCTCTGCCATAATGCAATTGCGGGTCAATAATTCCTCCATTCCCTTCACCTCCAATAATGGCATTAACTTTTTTCATCATATTCACGACGTTCACCTCACCTACAGCAGCAGAACTGCATACAACACCGTGTCTTTCAGCAATATCTTTAAGAGCTTGAGTACTTGATAAATTGTTGACTACTGGACCTTTCTTCAAACCAAGAAGATAATCTGCTATGGCTACTAAAGTATATTCTTCACCAAACATTTCGCCATTGGGAGACATAAAAGCAAGACGATCAACATCTGGGTCTACAGCGATACCCATGTCAGCTTTGTTTGAGATAACAGCCTCGGATAATTCGGAAAGGTGCTCAATTTTTGGTTCAGGATTATGAGCAAAATCTCCTGTTACTTCTTCATTTATTAATGTATAACGAACTCCTAGTTGATCAAGAAGGGGAGGAATACTTAATGCTCCTGTAGAATTGATGCAATCAACAACTACATGAAAACCTGCTTGTTTTATTCGCTTTTGATCGACAAATTCATGTTTTAAAATGGCAGCAATATGTTCGTCAAAATAATTGCTTTTGGCATATGATCCAAGATGGTCAATTGTTGCAAACTCTAATTTGGAGTCTGCAATGTAGTTTAATATTGTTTGTCCAGTTTCAGCTGAAATAAATTCTCCTTTTTCATTTAAAAACTTTAATGCATTCCAATGTTTAGGATTATGAGATGCCGTTATGATAACTCCAGCTTGCGCTTTTTTCCCGATCACAGCCATTTCAACTGTAGGGGTTGTAGAAAGGCCAAGATCTATCACATCACATCCCATGGATATGAGGGTATTTGAAACGAGTGATGAAACCATTTTACCTGAAATTCTTCCATCTCGTCCTACAATTACAAGAGGTTTTTCAAAAGCCTCTTTAAGTAGCTGCCCATAGGCAGCTGTACATTCAACTATATCAAGAGCCGTAAGATTATCATTGTACGCGCCTCCTATTGTCCCTCTTATTCCTGATATAGATTTTATTAAACTCATATGGTATTTTTTTACATCAATAATAGAACTATTTCGAATAGTTTCCTAGCTTCGTCTATCATTATGGCAATGTTCGATCTCATACAATCAATCGATGAAACGATATTTCGGTGGATCAATCAGGATCTTTCTAGTTCCTTTTTAGATTATATCTTTATATACATGCGTAATAAGTATTTGTGGGCGCCTTTATACGCCTTTCTTATAGTGAAAGTAATCCTGTTGTATAAACGATATGCTTACGTAATCTTATTGAGTGCCGTTCTTTGCTTTTCTGTTACAGACTTTTTCTCATCTAGTGTTATAAAACCATTAACTGAAAGAGTTCGACCTTGTAATAATAGTCAACTTGCAGCAGTTCAAATAAAAGCCCCTTGCCGTCAGTCTTTTAGTTTTGTAAGTGCACATGCTTCAAATCACATGGCCATCGCAATATTTTTCTTTTTATTATTTAAAAGATCTGAAAGGAGGTGGCCTTACTTACTTATTTTATGGGCTGTCTTGATAGGAATAGCACAAATTTATGTTGGCCTACATTATCCTTTTGATGTTTTATGCGGTGCAATTATTGGTTTAGCTATTGGTTTTATGAGTTTTATGGTGTTAAATAAATGGTATATGAAGCCATTTAACGTGAATCCCAGTTGATTTGTCAATCTTTAAAAAAAATCAAGGAGGTAACACCAATTTAATTTCTACATATCGTTTACTATTTTGTTATTTAATTTTTCATGAGTGTCGGTAAGTTGATTTTTTCGTTTTGTTTTGGAGCATGCTCTTACACTTGCTTTTATGTACGACAAAATTTCAACATTTTTTAACGCAATTGGACTTAAGGCGAATTTTCTTTTTCTGTTCACATGGAAATAATTTGAACTAAAGTATAATAGAAAGAAAGTTCTAGTTAGTTAGAATGATGTAATAACCTGAGTTAGGGATTACTAGCTTACAATGAATTCTGAACTCAAATTAATAGAAGGTCATAATGTCATCGTGGATCAATAAAAACGTAAGAGGTTACATTATTTTGGTTTATATTGATTAATTATATAACTTTCGATCCGAAAACAGTACTACCTTTATGAGAACGATATACGCGAAACTTACACTACTTGTATGCTTAATCTTTAGCATAAGTATTACCGCCCAACAAACTGATATAAAAAATGAGGACAAGAAATCTCAAGTTACCTCTTCCAAAGGAAAATTTTTAGGAAAGTCAAGTCCATTACGTGAACTTAGTAAGAAAGTACCTGCTGATTCTGGTACTTATGCAAAGAAAAAAGATCTTAAACAAAAATTAAAAGAGATACCAAATTTTCCAAGTAAAAAGGCGATGACTTTGAAAACGGAAGGAGAGTTTTTTCCGAAAAATGGAGATCCACTTGCTAAGAAGAACCAACTTAACAAGAATCCATTTGGCGAAGTTCAAGAACTTTTAGTATTAGATGGTATTGGCTTCAACGAAGCGCAAATATGGCCTCCGGATGTAAATGGTGATATAGGTCTTGACTATTACCTTCAAGGGGTAAATGGTTCACCGAGTTCTCTTATCTATGTTTTTGACAAGATTACAGGTGAAAAAGTTGATTCTATCGTAACGTCATTGATTTGGGATGAAGTGGGTGCTAGTGTTGTTGGTGACATTATCATTTTATTTGATCGCTTTATTGATCGTTGGATCATTTCTGAAATTTCTTTTTCAAGTATGACGATTGCAATGTCAGAAACATCAGACCCATTAGGGGCATATAACATATACGAATTTGTATTGGGTGGATTACCTGATTATCCAAAATTTGCAGCATGGGAAGATGCAATTTATGTAACCACGAATGAATTCAATGGATTCAATCCAGTCTATGCATTTGATAAAGATGATTTAGCCACAGGAGCTGCAACTGTTGATTTTGTCATTTATGAAAATATTCCGAAACTTGATGAATATGGATTCTCGTTTGAAGTAAATGCACCTGTTGATTTTTCAGGTGTTAACTTGCCAGGAGATACGCCATTAATGGCTATTCGTATGGTAGATGATCAACTCGCTGATAATGATTTTGATGGATTGGAATATTATACATTTGAAACGAATTTCGATGATTCAGATTTATCGGAAATACAAGGGCCGTTCACAATAGAATTAGCTCCATTTGAAAGTACATTGTGTGCTTTTGGTATATTCGATTGTTTGGAACAGCAAGATGGATATGATATTATCGATAATGATACGGTTTTCTTTACTGCACCTCTTTTGTCAGCATTACAACATACCATCATGAATAGACCTCAGTACAGAAGATTTACAGATTATGAATCTATAGTATTGAATTTTTCAGTTGATGTGACAGGAACTGATGTTGCAGGTATACGTTGGGTAGAATTACGAAAAACTGGGGCAGAGACCGAATGGTCACTTTACCAAGAAGGAACTCATTCCGTTCCTGATGGACAGAACAGATGGATGGCTAGTATTGCTCAAGATGGGAATGCGAATACATTTATGGTTTATACAGTGGGAGGTCCTGATGTTTACAATAGTATTGCGTACACAGCACGAAGAAATGCTGATGATCTAGGACAAATGACATTTGGTGAAACCATTATGACGGAAGGTGCAAATGCACACCCAAACGCCAGATGGGGAGATTATTTTGCAGTGAAAACTGATCCACAGAATGAGCTTGAACTATGGTTCACAGCTGAATATGTACCTGCTGATGAAGACTGGGCAACTAAAGTGGCAAAAGTAACGCTTCGTCAAGATACAATTGATGGTGCATTTGCAGCTTTTGCAGCTCCACTTTCAATAAATAACCTTACAGGCAATGAATCCGTAGAAATCGTGATTGCCAATCCTGGCATTGACACGATTGAAAATATTTCTTGGAGTGTTTCATTCGAAGGATCTGAAATAGAAACAGGTGTATATGAAGGTAAAATTGCTTCGGGTGAAAGTGTTAATATACCCTTGACAGCTACTGTTAATATGGCTGCTTTAGGAGAATATGACTTTTCTGGTTTTATTAGTGTCGCGGATGATCAATTTTTACCAAATGATACATTGTCGGTAACTAGAACACATTTGCCTAGTTTTGATCTGACTACAACCGCTATTTTACCTTCCAATGATGTTTGTGTAGAATTAGTCACAGTAGTAGGTCGTTATACCAATTTAGGTTTGGATACTATTACATCATTTGATGCAACAGTATCTGTAGGTGGCGTACTACAAAGTACAGTTCCATTCTCAGGCGTATTGCTTCCAAATCAAAGTGTAGATATAGAATTCGTTGACATTCCTATCGCAATTGGTGTAAACAATCTTGATTTCACATTTGAAAATTTGAATGGAACGAATGCTGATCAAGTAACAGACAATGACAGTGATTCAGGTGAAGTTACGTCCATAGGAGATGCCGTAGAATTAATATTGGATTTTCAAACAGACTTTTATGCTAATGAAGTGTCTTGGGAGATTGTAGATGAAGATAATGACATATTATTTGAAGGAGGCGGATATCCTGGTGGAGGTCCTACCCAACAGACATACGAGTTTTGTGTAGCTGAAGGTTGTTATACTTTTAATCTATATGATTCATTCGGTGATGGATGGGGTGGAGATCCTTCAGCTTATCTTGAAATTCAACAGGTAGGAGGACCACTTGTAGTTATCTTAGATAATACTTCATTTGGTGATTTCTGGACTACAAATTTCTGTGTGCCAAAAGATTGTGGTGCGTTAGAGGTAGAAGTAGAATATGAAGATGCATCAGGACCTGATGTAAACGATGCTGCTATTTTTATAAATTTCCCAGGAGCTGGACCGAATGCTATGTACTCCATCGATGGTGGTGTAACATTACAAGATAGTCCTTTATTCATTAATTTGGTACCTGGAGAATATGAGATATATGTGGACGATGGCTTAGGTTGTACATACACTGAAACGATTAGTATTCTTGTTCCAACAATCGCCTATCCTGAAGCGGAATTTATTGTATCTCCTAATCCAACAGATGGTGTATTTACAGTTGAATTGAAAGGATATGACGGACCTCAAGAGCTCATGTGTAACATTGTAAATTCTGAGGGTAAATTGGTTGGAAATTACATTATTAATAAGTTTTCTACTGGATACAAGCGGGTTTTATTAACTCCTGATCTTCCTGCTGGTATCTATTATCTTAGTATTCAGAATGATGATTTCAATCAATTAAAGAAAATAATTAAAAAATAAGATAGTAAGCTATTAAGCTTTAAGATACGCTTTGGATTAATATTCGAAGCGTATTTTTTTTGGGCTTAAAGCCCAAAAAAGACAAGGAAGTACTCATAATGTGTATGAAATATGGAACATGCATTAAATATTGTATTTGCGAAAAAAGTACATCAAAATCAATTCTTAGTTTGCGTTTTTGGATGAACCATTGTCATTCGATTTTGAATCTTCCAAAACACATGATTAAATTGTATTTACAGACCTTATAGCAAAGCTCTAATGCATAATTCGGGTTATAAGAGTTTCATTTACTAAATTTGTAGTGCAAAAATTAAAATCACATGATAATTGATGGAAAGGGCTTAGCGGAAACAATTAAGCAAGAGTTAAAAGATGAAGTAGATGAAATTCGGAAACAAGGTGGTAATATTCCGCATCTTGCTGCAGTTTTGGTAGGAGATAATCCAGCAAGTGCTTCTTATGTAAGAAATAAAGTGAAATTCTGTGAAGGAGCAGGTTTTGAATCGACATTAATCAAAAAAGATGTATCCATTTCTGAAGAAGAATTACTAGAAATAATAGAGGATTTGAATGGTAATGAAGACATTGATGGATTTATCGTTCAACTTCCTTTACCTGATCATATAAATGAACATAGAGTAACAATGGCCATTGATCCTTCCAAAGATGTAGATGGTTTTCATCCTGTGAATTTTGGGAAAATGGCGCAAGGCCTTGATTCTTTTCTACCAGCAACACCATATGGTATTATGACGATGCTTGATCGATACAACATTGAAACTGAAGGAAAGCATTGTGTGGTGGTAGGTCGATCCAACATCGTAGGAACACCAATGTCTATTTTGCTATCGCGAAAATCCAAACCTGGAAATTGCACCGTAACCTTGACCCATTCTAGAACGAAAGACATAGCTAGTGAATGCCTGCGAGCAGATATTTTAATTGCAGCAATAGGTATTCCGAAATTTATATCATCCGATATGGTTAAAGAAGGAGCCGTAATTATTGACGTGGGGATAAATCGCGTAGAAGATGCTTCTAGGAAAAGTGGTTATCGATTAGTAGGTGATGTGGATTATGATGCAGTTGTAGAGAAAGCTTCCTTTATCACACCAGTCCCTAAAGGAGTCGGGCCAATGACTGTAACTGCTCTTATGATGAATACATTAAAAGCTGCGAAGAGCAAGTAGATGGGGTTTTTACAAGTTCATATTGCCTATGATCCGAAGCATTATGATGTGCTATTGGGAAAGTTGTATTCTTTGCCTTGTGATTCATTGTGGGAAGAAGAAGGAAGTATCACGGCATATTTCGATGAAGCACAATTTTCTGAAATGCAATTAAAGGAAAGACTTCATGCTTTTCCAAAAGATATTTTTCAAAATTTCTCAATTTCAAAACTGAAAGAAGAGAACTGGAATGCAAAGTGGGAAGAGGCATTTGATCCAGTGGAAATTGATTCGCTCTGCTATATTTACGCTGATTTTCATGAAAAAAAACCAGGTTTCGAACACTATATACGTATTGCGCCTAAAATGGCATTTGGTACAGGGCATCATGAAACAACGTACATGATGATTCAACAAATGGATGATATTATTCATACTGGAAAAGAAATACTTGATCTTGGATGTGGATCCGGAATTCTTTCTGTTTTTTCTTATCTTAAAGGTGCTCGTAAAATTGATGCAATAGATATTGAAATGCCTAGTGTTGAAAATGCAGAAGAACACAAAGAATTGAATCAGGTAGAATATACAGTTTATCATGGTGGAGTGGAAGATGTGCCGATTAAAGCATACGACATTGTTCTTGCTAATATTAATCGCACGGTTTTATTGACCTATGCTTCGCATATTACGGACCTTGTTGCTTCCAGCGGTACTTTGTTATTAAGTGGGATACTTGAACAGGACAAAGATCTTGTGGAGGATCGATATAATGGGCAATTCGATATAGAGTCTTGTCATAAAAAAGGGAAATGGTTGTGTTATAAATTGACAAAACGAACATCATGATAGAAAAGTACGACATCGATATTTTACAGCCTAAGTGGCCAAAATGGAAAAAGAACATCGCAAATTTCATTTTATTTAACTTGAAATTTTTAAGAATTGGTCGGACAAATCGCTTATTAAAAAAATATCCAGACCTTGAAGGAGGTGATTTTATCCAACAGATTACCAAAGAAATAGGCTTTGATTATGAAATTCATAATGGCGAAAATATTCCTCATAAAGGACCTGTTACACTATGCTCTAATCATCCTGGAGGTGCAGATGTGGTAGGGACTATCGCTGGATTATGGAATATTCGGAAAGATTTTTCCATACTAGCAAATCGCTTGATTTGTGTAAAGCAGGTGAACGATCTTGTCATTCCAGTCGATCTATTAAAATCAAATCAAAAAGTAGACTTGAATGAGATCGATCAGGCTTATAAAAATAATCGTCTCGTTGTCTTTTATGCCGCTGGAAAAAACAGCAGATATAATGAGCAAAATCAATTGCTTGATCGTCGTTGGAGGACAACTTTTTTGGATTATGCATTCAAGTATAAAACACCAATCATAGTCTACCGTATAATTACATCCAATACACCATTGTTTTATAAAGTAGCAAGAGTGAGAGAAAACTATAAATCTCTTAAGAAAGTCCCATTGGAAAATATGTTCCAACTACGCGAAATTTTCAAGCAGAAAGGTCGAAAAATAGATATGTATGCATCAAGATTAATTCCTTTCGAAGACTGGGGGCAATTTTATAAAGAAGGAGACCTTAAAGTAAATAGGGCACTTGCTGATAAACTGTATGACACCGTGTATTCTTTGTCTGAAACCAATCAATCAGTAGCATGGGACAAGTAAATTTGTTGAAAGCAGAAAGCTTAGATTCTAATCCGAAGGATTATTATGATGAGAAAAGATCGATGTATAACATCATTCCAGTCTTTCCTTTTTTAGATGAAGCAACGATTGAACAGCAAATTACACAATCTATCAATACCGCTGAATTCGCAAAAGAAGTTCAACTCATATGTGAGGAAGCAAAAAAGGAAGGATCTATAATTGTAGGTACAGATTATGTGATCTCTCTTATCAAATGGGACGATTATCCGGAGCTTATTCGATTGTTAACGATTATAAGAGAATGGGCCTTTCGAAATGAAGGAGGTGGGGTAGGTGACTTTGATACAGATGCATTCGACTTGCTTCCTGAAATGAAGCAATTAATGATTCTTAATCCCAATTATAAGGAACCAATAGCTGCCATAATAGGCGGGTATCGTTACATGGAACATCATGCAAATAGTTACAGTACTGGTCCGGTAGGAGCTCATTTTAATTTTTCTGAAAAGTGGAAGTCTGAATTGTGGATAGAGCTAGGACGTTCCTTTATTAACCCATATTACAAAGAAAGAGAACGGAAGCAAAGTTTTGATTATGTATTGCATGGATTGGGATATATCTATGCGAAAAATCCACAGTATAAAGGATATTTTGGAAAAGTTACGTTGTATAAAATATATGAACTAACAGGTGCCGATGCTTTCTTTTTGGCTTGCGCCCAAAAATATTGGGACACTGATGAGCATGTACAAGTTATGAAAGGAGAACGAGTGCCTGAGGGTGTGTTGACTGACCAGCAGCATGATTTGTTGAAAACAGATATATTTAAAGGTCTATTTCTTTCTTTACGCAAAGAGTTTCAGATAAATATCGTACCCATCATGGCTGTTTATAATAGAATGGTTGATCTCGATAAAATGAAATA
Organism: Saprospiraceae bacterium; assembly: GCA_020627825.1. GTDB lineage: Bacteria > Bacteroidota > Bacteroidia > Chitinophagales > Saprospiraceae > JAHDFB01. The sequence continues at coordinate 1,986 of JAHDGD010000022.1, read as the reverse complement.
TTTCGGTGCATTCCGACATAAATCATTTGGAGATACAACGGAAGTGGGGATTGCAATTGCATTCGATGACATTTACCCTGTTATAAAAGAAAAATTTGCAAATGCATATTTAGTTTAAATTAATCCCCAATTCAGGATAATAGATTATTTTTTGAATAATTCTGTTCATAGTTTATCTTGTCGATTTTTTTTATGAGGTATGTAATCCGGTTAAGTTCTAAAATGAACACAATCAGTTAGATAGAGCGATTTTGCTCAAATAAAGCGTTAAACTTATCTAATTTCGTGTTAAATAAGTTGAAACGACACCTATAAAGAAGTAAAATTCGATATCTTTGTCCCGATTGAAGTAACATCTGTTCTTCCAAGGAGCGGATACTGAAAATTAATTGAAAATTGGACGATTTAAGAGGGGCGAGTATTCGTCCCTCTTTTTTTATACACCCCAAAGATTTTCTGGATAAACACCATCCACTATCAATTGCTTGAATTTTTCTTGAACAAAAGGTTTATCATCTTTATACGTTACGCCGAACCAATGACTTGGTGAAGTTAGGACATTAATGTGTTGACCTTTATTCTTAATAGCATAGTCCAAAACAAAAGGTATATACAACTCACTTTTTTCTTCTGTCCCTCTTTCTGTTAAGAACTTTGAAAATTCTTCTTGAGCAAGTTTGAAGTATGAGCTTCGGAATCCAAACATATTCATACTCACTTTCGTCTTCGCTTCTAGTGACTTAAATCCATTATCATGCGGAAACACAATGTTCCCATTCTCATCTTTTCGAATAGCAATGCACTCCTCCACATCAATTAAATTTCCTCTTTCGTCCACTCTGCATACTCCTCTATTCACATGCCCATAATCACTTAACGTGTTTTCTAGTTCGTAGGCAACAATGCAATAATCATCTGTGTCTGTCTGTAAGAACTTGTAGAGGGTCTCATAAGATTCTACACCATAGTAGTCATCCGCATTAATAATCGCAAAATTTCCATCTACAACCTCTTCTGCCATTAATAAAGCATGAGCTGTTCCCCATGGTTTTTGTCGAGACTCGGGCACTTTATAATCTCCAGTTCCTTTATCTAGCTCTTGGGTCACAAAGTCTACTTGAACATCCTCTCCAAATCGCTTTGCAAATTTTTGTTCAAATGCTTCTCGAAATGCTTCCCGAATGATAAAAACAAAATGATTAAAACCAGCACGCTTTGCATCATATAATGAATAATCCATTATGGTCTCTCCGTGTGGCCCAAATTCATCCATTTGTTTCAACGAGCCGTAACGAGACCCCATTCCTGCTGCTAATAATACCAATGATGTCTTTTTCATTTCTTCTTATAATTTTGGACAAGTATAGCAATAAATTATAATATGTGCTGTCTTATACCCTTTAAACTTAAATTGTAGGATTAATTCTTCCTAAAATAAGTGAATAATGGATATGTAATTGTAGCAGAATTCTTTTAGAGTTATAATTTAATAGATTGTCTCTACAGATCTATCGGTTAAAATATGAAAGAAATAAATTGGATCAATACAAAGGGATTTTAATATTACTGTTGGAAACAGTAAGTAGTTGTTGAGTGAATTGAATAATAGGTTCAAGATAATTCTAAAATAACGCGAATTATAACGGTATTATGCTGGTTTTGGGTGGGGTTTTGGGGAATGGTGGAGTGATTTTGTGAATACCACTAAATTTGATACTACGTAACTTGGAAACGCTTTATTAATCGAACCTCCCACTTTCCCAACCCCACGATACAACCACCATCTAACTCCCTTTTTCCACCTTTTACTGACCCTGTATCTCTTGTTTTGCTGACCGATAATTTCTTTCCCTTGCTCCATTTCTTCATAATAGGCCGAAAATTCAGAAACGCTTTCGAAATAATACCTTTCAAATCTGCTCTTTACTAATCCTCCGCTCCTGTCTCTTAATTTGTTTACCCATTTTGCATACACACTATGGAATA
>JAHDGD010000188.1 GCA_020627825.1 Saprospiraceae bacterium | reverse complement strand
TTTTTATCCCATGCTCCTGTTTTTTAGAAGAAGTGAGAATAACAATTTAATCCCTACTTTTACGTTAGCATTCCATGAAAAAGAAAGCAATAATTAAATGAAAAAAACATATTTCCTCCTATTCTTTTTGGGCTTGACCCTATTTTTTACCTCTTGTAAAAATACATCAAAGGATTCAACAGAGGAATCCACAACTTTAGTAACAGGAAATCCAGCTGTTGATCAACTGAGCAAAGCGATTAAATCTAGTCCAGGAAATCCCGAATTATATTACGAAAGATCCATTGCATTTGCTAATATGGAAGCTTATGATAATGCCATAGGGGATATGCAAAGAGCCATGAAAATTGATAGCCTTCAACCCAAATATTATGCGCATCTTTCCGATCTGTTTCTTAATTATTTTCGTTCGAAACAAGCTCTTGCTACTTTACAAGTCGCTTCAGAACGATTCCCACAAAATATTCCCATTCGCCTGAAATACAGTGAATTACTGATTACCCTGAATCAAAATCAAAAAGCAGTTCAAGTTTTATCCAATATAATGGAACAAGACAATCAGAATGCTGATGCCTTTTTCCTTATGGGATTGCTGATGCAATCTATGGGTGATGTAGAGAAGGCGAAAAAAGCATTAAAAGAAGTAGTCAGCATTGATCCTGAAATAACGGATGCCTACATATTACTGGGTGAATTATATGAAAAGGAAGATCCCAAACTCGCTTTACAATATCTAGAAAATGCCTTAACAGTCGACCCTCAGAATATTAATGCGATCCATTCCAAAGCTTTTTTCTTACAAAATAATGATCGTGTACCTGAAGCCTTGGACCTTTACAGAGAAATTAACATTCTTGATCCGAATTATGCACCTGCCTTCTTAAATGCTGGTATACTGTATATTGAACTAAAGGAATATGAAAAAGCATACGAACAATTTAATATCCTAGTGGGAATTGCACCTACAGATCACTTAGGCTATTTCTATAGAGGATATACACTTTATCTCCAAGATAAACTGGAAGACGCTAAAAAAGATGTAGAGCAATCTCTTGTGTATGATCCCGATTTTAAAAAAGCAACGGATATCTTAAAAGATATCAATATTGAATTAAAACGAAAAAATATTCAATAACTCGAATGTGAAATAGCTAGTCTGTTTTCTCTTTTTGGTCCGAAAAATATTGATGAACTTTCTTAGCAGCAGCTAATCCTATGACTGTTGCCATTGCAGAAATGGTCTGTTTTTTTATAGTAGAAACTGATCCATAGGTAATCAATAGTTTATTTGCTGTTTTTTCGCCTATACCAGGAATATTCGTTAGTTCCGTTCCCAAAGCATTTCTGGAGCGCTGATCTCTATGAAACGTAATGGCAAATCGATGTGCCTCATTTCGCGCATGTTGAATGACTTTCAAGGTTTCACTTTTCTTGTTGATGTACAATGGAATAGGATCTTCAGGAAAAAAGATTTCTTCTAGTCGTTTCGCAATTCCTATCATCTGAATTTTATCTTGAAGACCAAGGTCTTTAAGGATCTCGTACGCAGCACTTAGTTGTCCTTTGCCACCATCAATGATAACAAGCTGCGGCAAGTCTGCCTCTTCTTCTTTTAATCTTTTATATCGACGATACACGACTTCTTTCATACTCGCAAAATCATCAGGTCCTACTACCGTTTTGATGTTGAATTTCCTGTAATCTTTTTTCGAAGGTTTGGCATTCTTAAACACAACACAAGAGGAAACAGGATTTGTACCTTGAATATTGGAGTTATCAAAACACTCAATATGAAAAGGAACGACGTCCATTTGCAAATCTTCTTGCATCGTTTTCAGAATACGTTCACTGCTAGTCACTTTCTTTGCTTTGTTCATTGCCTCTTTTCGAAGCTGCAGCTGATAATACTTGACATTCTTCATAGACAAGTCAAGCAATTTTTTCTTATCACCTCTTTCTGGTACGGTAATTTTTACATTGTCAATCAACCACCCTAGGTCAAATGGTACGATTATTTCAGTAGCAAAGCTTTTGAATTTTTCACGGATTTTTTCAATAGAAAACAACAGAATATCTTCTTTTTCTTCATCCATGTTCTTCGTTAATTCTACCGTATCCGTATTTATGAGAACTCCATTTATAATTTTGAGATAATTCACATAAGCTGTCTTTTCATCTTCTTCGTACCCGAACACATCGATATTCCCTAGACTTGTAGAAACAACGGTCGACTTCGCTTGATAATCCTCGAAAGCCGTTAATTTTTCTTTATAGGATTGGGCTTGCTCGAATTCCATATTCATGGAATGTTTTTCCATCTGCTCCTTTATATACGTTTTTACTGGCCCAAAATTCCCATTGAGTATATTGCGAATTTGCTGAATTTTAGCATTGTATACGTTTTCTTCTTCTTCCCCTACACAGGGGCCAGCGCAATTTTTGATGTGGTATTCTAAACAAACTTTAAATTTTCCATCAGCGATGTTTTTTTCTGAAAGTGGCAAGAAGCAGGTACGCAATTGAAACAACTTCTTGATGATATCCAGAATGATCTTTACGCGATATTTCGATGTATACGGTCCGAAATATGTTGAACCATCTCGCACAAGTCTACGTGTAAAAAACACACGAGGGAAAGGTTCTTTTTTGATGACGATATAAGAATAATTTTTACCATCTTTCATCAACACATTGTACCGTGGCTGAAATTTTTTGATCAAGGTATTTTCTAGCAATAAAGCATCTGCTTCTGTCTCTACGATGGTAAATTCAATGTGGGAAGCGTGCTGGACCATCTTCCTTGTTTTGTATGCTTTGTTTTTAGTCGATCCGAAATAAGACGTCAATCTATTCTTAAGATTTTTTGCTTTTCCCACATAGAGAATGGTATCGTCTTCATCAAGAAAACGATAGACTCCAGGCTGTTTTGGAATTTTTGGCTTTAATTCTTTAAAATCGTTATCTGTCACCTTAAATCTTCGAGTAAGTTAAGCTTCATCCATTCCTAGTATCATCAATTTAGCACTTGCCATATTGGTTGCCAATGGAACATTATGCACATCACATTGTCTCATCAACATTTGAACATCAGGTTCATGCGGATGTTTATCTAGTGGGTCTCTAAAGAAAAAAACCATATCCATTTCTCCCGTTGCAACCATCGATGCAATCTGTGCATCACCACCAAGCGGACCCGACAAAAACTTCGTTACGTTAAACCCCGCTTCCTCTATGTGACTACCCGTTGTACCTGTTGCATATAAACTAACTTGTTGCAGATAGGTTTGATTCTGAAGAATAAAATTGATGAGTTCAGCCTTTTTCCCATCGTGGGCGATTAGGGCGATTTTTTTATATTTCATTAATTTGTAATTTGTTACAAAGGTAGACTATACGAGATGACTGACAATGTTTAACGAACAAATTTAATTTATTGACGATCACTTTCATGCCTTATACAAATTTAACGCTATAATAGCTCGCCATCTCGCATTCAGGTTTATAAAAAATCGTTAAAACGATTACGAGAAAAACAAAGCAAAGCAACTCTTCGTTCATACTACAAAGCCGTCTACAAACAATGAAAAAACACAGTAAACTCATACTTCTTTTAATGCTTGCCTTGACGAGTGCTTTTTGGGCTCAAGCCCAAAACCCTGAACAAGAAGAAATGCTTGAAAAAATAAATGCGCTTCGTGCTAAAGGGTGTAATTGTGGCGGTTTATTCATGCCTCCTGCTCAACCTTTAAAATGGAATGCTGTGTTAATGACTTCGGCTTATCGGCATGCAAAAGATATGCACAAAAAGAAATACTTTTCCCACTATTCTCCTACAGGAACTGATGTAGGTGATCGGATAGACGCTGTGGGTTATGTATGGTCTTATTGCGGTGAAAACTTAGGTAGCGGTCAGAAAAACTTCGACGAAGTATTCGAAGACTGGATTCAGAGCTCCACACATTGTCGGATGTTACTAAATCCTGAAGTGGAAGACGTAGCTGTAGCACAATTCGGCACGTACTGGGTACAACACTTTGGTAAAAAATTCGAACAACAGCAGAACGATTGATTAGTGCGCTTCTAGCCAATCATTCCCCACATCCATACCAATCTTAATAGGTACTTTCAATCCAGGTAAGGCATTTTTCATTTCCGTTTCTACCAAATCTTTGATCTCATCAAGCTCAGGTTTGTATACATCAAACACCAATTCATCATGTACTTGCATGATCATCTTAGATCGGTAATTCGCCGCTTTCATTTTCTTATGAATTTGGATCATTGCAAGCTTGATCATATCAGCAGCAGTTCCTTGAATAGGAGTATTGATGGCCATTCGTTCAGCATTTCCTCTAGCTAAGCTACTTTTACCATTGATATCTCTTAAGGTTCTTTTTCTTCCTTCAAGTGTTTGTACATATCCTTTATCACGTGCTTCTTGAACAATATTTTTCATGTAATTATTCAATCCTGGAAACTGCTTAAAATATTGCTTGATCAATTCACTTGCTTCTCCTCTTTTGATCCCTAGTTGTCGACTAAGATTGGTGGCTCCTGCCCCATAAGTAATCGAAAAATTAACCGTTTTAGCATTACGCCTTTGATCAGCCGATACTTCCTCAAAAGGCACTTCATACACTTTAGCTGCTGTTGCGCGGTGAAAATCTTGGTCGTTGATAAACGCTTCCATCATCCCTTCATCCTTACTGATGTCAGCAATCAATCTCAACTCAATCTGAGAGTAATCCGCCGCCAATAAGATATGGTCTTCATCACGCGGAATAAAAGCCTTGCGAATTCGTCTTCCTGCTTCATCTTTTATAGGAATATTCTGAAGATTCGGGTTTTCCGAACTTAGTCTACCTGTTGCAGCTCGGGCTTGATTGAAACTAGAATGTACACGTCCTGTTTTTGAATTAATCAAATTCGGCAACGCATCTACATAAGTAGATTTTAGTTTCGTGTATTTTCTGTACTCGAGAATCTGTGCTACAATTTCATTTTCTACGGCCAATTCATTCAATTTCTCTACATCAGTAGAGTATTGACCACTTGACGTCTTTCTCCATCTATATGGAATCTTCAATCGATCAAATAAGATTTCGCCAACTTGTTTCGGAGAGCCTATATTGAAATGAACGCCCGCCATTTCGTAGATTTTCTTTTCTTTTGCAAGAATCATTTCGGCTAGCTCTTTAGAATATTCCTTCAGATATTCTCCACTGATTCGTACACCTTCGTATTCCATATCAGCTAAAACTTCGATGAGTGGCTCTTCGATCTTATCATATAAGGATATAAGTTCTTGTTTCTGCAAATCCTCAAATAAAATATCCCGAACCTGTAAGGTAATATCTGCATCCTCTCCTGCATATTCTGCTACTTTCTTTACATCAATATCGCGCATGGACAATTGCCCTTTTCCTTTTCCTATCAATTGCTCAATAGGAACCATTCGATAGGATAGATAAGACTCCGACAAGTAATCCAGTTTATGGCGTTTATCTGGTTCAAGCAAGTAATGGGCAATCATCGTGTCGAAGTAGTAGCCGCGTACATCCACATCATACCATTTCATCATCAAAATATCGTACTTGATATTCTGCCCTATTTTCTTGATGTTTTCGTTTTCCAGAATAGGTTTAAATACCTCAATAAGCGGCATTGCTTGTGTTCTATCTTCAGGTAATGCAACATAAAATGCTTCTTTATGCTTAATGGAAAATGCCAGTCCTACTAGTTCTGCTTCATGTGGATTGATTCCTGTAGTCTCCGTATCGAAGCTGATTTCTTTTTCTTTTGACAACGTGCTGGCTAAACTTTTGGCGGAAGCCACATCTTCTATCAAGGTGTACGAATGCGCAACACTTTTGATATCGTTTTCTACGACCTTATACGTTTCTTGTTTAGGTGCTTCTTTTTTAGGCGCTTGGGGTGTACCCCCAAAAAGAGATCCTTGGACCATATCGCCTTGACCAAGAATCTGATGCGCTAAACTTCGGAATTCTAGTTCCTGAAAAATACGTGTTAACGCATCACGATCCATTTCATCAATCACATATCGCGCATCATCAAATTGGATGGGAACGTCGGTTTTGATGGTCGCTAACCACTTCGAAGTTCTTGCTTGTTCTGCAAAGTTTTCGAGATTTTCTTTTTGCTTCCCTTTCAGTTGATCCGTTGAGGCAAGAATATTTTCAACCGAACCAAACAACTTCAATAACTTACTTGCCGTTTTTGCGCCTATCCCAGGAACACCGGGAATATTATCGACACTATCACCTTGTAAACCGAGTACATCAATCACTTGAGAAACTTCCTGAATATCAAATTTTTCTAGCACTTCAGGTATCCCTAGAATTTCCACTCCATTCCCTTGCCTTGAGGGTTTATACATCTTGATGTTTTCCGAAACGAGCTGAGCGTAATCTTTGTCGGGCGTAACCATAAACACTTGAAACCCTTCCTTTTCCGCTTGTTTGGCAAGTGTCCCTATGATGTCATCCGCCTCGTATTCATCCATTTCAATGATGGGAATATTGAACGCATCTACTATCTTTTTGATGTAAGGTAAAGCAATCTTGATATCATCAGGTTGTTCTTCACGATTCGCTTTATAAGCAGGAAATGCTTTATGTCGAAACGTAGGTCCACTCTTATCAAACGAAACGGCGATATGCGAAGGATTCTGATTTTTCATAAGATCCCACATGGTACGAACAAATCCCGTTATCGCGGAGGTGTTCACACCTTTCGAATTGATTAACGGTCGATTGATAAAAGCAAAATGCGCACGATAAACAAGCGCATGACCATCGAGTAGAAACAATTTTTTATTGGACATACATCATTTTCTTTAGAGGGGTGAAGTTAGTATGAATATTTAAGGAATGCGAATAAGGGCTGAAATATTTGGTGAGGGGGGAAGGGTTGTGGGAATTTGCTTTAGTGATTTGGATAATGGAGTGTAAGCCACGGATCATTGGATTGATCAGTATAATACAAAGTACCCATATCAATCACTAGGACGAGAGTCCAGTGGGATTTAGATATTCACGACGCACAGTTATTGATGCTTACGAATCAGTAAAGGCTAAAATGAATGGCTCTCAGGAGTCAGCCTTGACAGATTCTCCACCATCAATAGGCTGCCGCTACATGAATATCTCAATGGAATAATTTAATTTTAACCCGGTAGTAATTT
>JAHDGD010000187.1:2005-7217 GCA_020627825.1 Saprospiraceae bacterium | reverse complement strand
GAAATTCTGATTACGATTATTGTGGTTATCCTCTTATTATTCAATCTTAAATCTTCAATCTTAGTTGCTGGATCGTTGCCAATCGCAGTTTTGATGTGTTTTATAGCGATGAAATACTTTGGTGTTGATGCCAATATCGTGGCCTTATCAGGTATCGCTATTGCCATTGGTACTATGGTAGATATGGGAATTGTATTAACCGAGAGTATTGTGGATCGGAAAGAGAAAATGAAATCTAAAGAATCACTGCTTACATCAGTTTATGAGGCAACAATGGAAGTAGGATCGGCAGTACTAACAGCCGTCGCTACAACAGTTGTTAGTTTTCTTCCTGTTTTCGCAATGGAAGCAGCGGAGGGCAAACTTTTCCGTCCATTGGCATATACAAAAACATTTGCATTGATCTCAGCAGTCATAGTTGCTTTAGTGTTTATCCCTCCAATTGCCCACTCTATTTTTAAAGTAAAAATCAATAGAAAAAAAATAGGAACTGCCCTAAATATTGCTTTAGTTATTGGCTCAATTATAGGCTTTTTTATCACTTCAAATTTTATCGTACTCATTGTAACTTTAATTAGTTTGCTAAGTTTGCTACAAATTTTAATTGATAACAAATGGCCAAGAAAATCAAAGACTTACAAAATTATTTCTAATATAATTATCGCCTTGATCATTGCGATTTTTCTGACTATGCAATGGATGCCTCTTGGTGTAAATAAGTCGATTTTCTCCAACAGTGTTTTTGTAATATTAACGGTTGCAATCTTGTTGTCTTTTTTCTGGACGATTATTCATTTCTACGAGCATATTCTTAGGTTCTTACTTGGTATTAAAATAATTTTTCTTGGAATAGTAGGGCTTATCATATTTATGGGAATTCAGGTTTTCCAGAATACTGGTCAAGAATTTATGCCTTCACTAAATGAAGGTTCATTTTTATTAATGCCTACCTCCATGCCTCATTCGGGAGTTGACGAGAATAATAAAAATCTAAAGCTCTTGGATATGGCAGTAACTGCGATACCTGAGGTAGAAACGGTAGTGGGAAAAGCAGGAAGAATAGAAAGCCCACTTGACCCAGCCCCCTTATCAATGTATGAAAATATCATCAATTACAAGTCGGAATATAAAACAGACTCCGATGGTCACAAACTTCGATATCAGTTTGAAAATGGCGATTATATACGTGACGAAAAAGGAGATCTAATTCCAGATAATACCGGAAGATATTTTAGACAATGGCGAGATCACATCCAAAGCCCAGATGACATATGGAAAGAAATCGTTCAAGTCACAAAATTACCCGGAGTTACTTCAGCTCCCAAGCTGCAGCCTATCGAAACAAGATTGGTCATGCTTCAAACAGGAATGCGTGCTCCTATGGGAATAAAGGTCAAAGGCCAAAATCTCAAGACAATTGAAAAGGTTGGGATAGAATTGGAAAAGCACCTGAAGAATGTGGAAGGGGTAAAAGACGCTGCCGTTTTTGCTGAGCGAATTGTTGGAAAACCTTATATGCTGATAGATATTGATCGTCAATCAATCAGTAGATATGGTCTTACTGTTGAAGTCGTTCAAAGGCAGATTCAAGCCACAATTGGTGGAATGAACATGACAACAACTGTGGAAGGAAGGGAGCGATATTCAATCAGAATAAGGTATCCTATGGAATATAGAAATGATGTAAAAGCAATTCAAAACATCTACATGGATACTCCTGAAAATGGCCCTGTCAAATTAGCTGAATTTGTTGACATAAGATATGAGCAAGGTCCACAGGCAATAAAAAGTGAAAATGGATTTTTAGTAGGTTATGTTTTGTTTGATAAAGAACAAGGTTTTGCTGAAGTTGATATTGTAAAAAATGCACAAAATCATTACCAAGAGTTAATAAATAATGGTGAACTAATTATTCCATCAGGTATCAGTTATGAATTTGCGGGAAATTACGAACAACAAGTAAGAGCTAATGCACGATTGAAGTTAGTTGTTCCCATAGCTCTAGCTTTGATTTTCATTATTCTATACCTTCAGTTTCGATCAGTTGCCATTACATTGATGGTTTTTTCAGGTGTTTTTGTGGCTTTTGCAGGCGGATTCATCATGTTGGGCATGTATAATACTGATTGGTTTATGAATTTCAATCTATTTGGAACAAACATGAGAGATCTTTTCCAAATCAGTAATATCAATCTCAGTGTGGCAGTTTGGGTAGGATTCTTGGCTTTATTCGGTATTGCAACTGATGACGGCGTTTTGGTTGCCACATTCCTTAAAGACAGCTTCAAGAAAAATACTCCTCAAACTAAATCGGAGATAAGAAATGCGGTAATAGAAGGAGGATTGCGAAGGGTAAAACCAGCAATGATGACTACTGCTACCACTATATTAGCACTACTTCCTGTTCTAACAAGTACCGGAAGAGGTTCTGATATTATGTTGCCTATGGCTATCCCTAGTTTTGGAGGAATGGCTCTACAGGTGATTACCATGTTTACAGTCCCAGTTCTTTTTTCACTATGGAAAGAAGGTCAATTATTTATGAATCAAAAGATGAAGACTGATGAAAAAATATAAATTATTAGGCATTCTTCTTATACTGCAATTAGGTGTTCAAGCCCAACCGCTTGACGAATTAATCCAGCAAGCCAAGGAGTTTAATCCTGGATTAAAGGCAATGCAACTTGAATATAAAGCCGCGTTGCAAAAAGCTGAACAAGTTGATGATTGGCCTGATCCTACAGTGAATCTAGGTTTAGGAGTGTTACCGATAGAAACTAGACTAGGTGCACAGCGATTCCGTGTTGGTGTTTCTCAAATGATTCCATGGAAAGGATCACTCAAAGCGAAAAGAAATGTGGCAAATGCAATGGCAGAAATTCAATCTTACAACGATGAAATCAGAGAAAAAGACATCGAGAACGCAATTCGTTCTGCCTACTCAACCTTGCAATTTCTTGAATCTCAAAAACAGATTATCAACCAACGTCTTCAAGTATTAAATATCTTGGAAGAATTATCAAAGTCCAATATTAGCTCTGGCAAAGGAAAGCTCAGCGATGCATTATTTATCGAGAGAACGAGGAAATTTTTAGAAGCAGATATAGACTTGATTTCTAAAAAAATAGAACAACCGACCATCCTTATTAATAGATGGATTGGAAAAGAAGTGGATAATAAAATCATTGTAACCCAAATGATTGAACGTAATGAAAACAAAGTGGAATTTATTCATTATGCTACTAGTGATCATCCGCAATATTCGAAATTAGAAACTTATAGAACTGCATCAAATTCCAAAATAGACTTGATACAATATGATGCGAAACCAAAGATTCGAGTAGGTATAGATTATTCATACATTGACGCTAGAAATGATGTTACCATTCCAGGGAATGGAAGAGATGTGATTATGCCAATTGGAAGTGTTTCGATTCCTTTACATAAAGGGAAATATTCTGCGATAAGACAGGAAGAACAAATCAAACAAGAAGCAATTGATCTTAAAATTCAAGAAGTTCAAGACAAATATTCTACCGAAGTAAATCTAGCTTTTTCAAGATTAGAGTATAATAATGAAGTCATCCGTAAGTATGAATCATTGAAGGAAATCACCAAAGAAACTTTAAAGTTGATGCGAACAGAATACGCATCTGAAGGAACCAAATTTGAAGAGTTATTGAGATTGGAAATGGAGTTGATTGATTATGATTTGGAAATCACTAAAGCCAAATATGATCAAGAATTATCTCATGCTATTTTATCAAAGTATAAATAACAGACATGCAAAAATATAAATTATATATAGTCGGTTTTCTGATGCTACTAGGCGGCCTTGCAATAGGATGGATAGTAAAACCATCTACTCCATTGCACGAAAATCATGAGCATACATCAACTAGTACAAGCGAAAATACTTCCAGCGAAGAAATTTGGACTTGCTCTATGCATCCACAGATCCGACAGAACGAAGCTGGTCTGTGTCCTATATGTGAAATGGATCTCATTCCATTGGATAATTCTATGGGCAATGATGATCCCACTGTATTACAAATGAGCAAAGAATCTGCAAAACTAGCTCAGATCGAGACGTTTGTTGTAGGAGAAAATTCAAACCAACTTAATAAATCAATCAACAGTATAAAAACAGATGGAACGGTCCAACTGGATGAAAGAAGTATAAAAACCCAAACCGCACATCTCTCAGGAAGAATAGAAACAATGTCGGTGACTTTTGAAGGTCAATATGTTACAAAAGGACAACAAATTGCATCACTCTATTCCACCGAATTACTAGCAGCCTCACAAGAGCTCCTTACAGCTGTTCAATTCAACACTCAAATTGATGGGCTTCGAGAAGCAGCTACTAAGAAACTTAAAAACTGGAAAATTACAGATGATCAAATTCAGAATATTATTAACACGGGAAAACCCATAGAAACAATAAGTATTTACGCAGATCATAATGGCTACGTACTAAATAAAAAATTATCACAAGGTGACTATGTAAAGCAAGGGCAAACTCTATATACACTTGGGACTACAAGTAATCTGTGGTTAATTTTCGACATTTTTGAATCCGACCTTAGTAAGGTTCGAAAAGGAAGCAAAGTGGTATTTACAACACCAGCATTACCCTCCAAAGAATTCAATGCAAACATCACCTATATAGATCCATTGTTGAATAGTATTTCAAGGACAGCAACCGCAAGAGGAGAAATCAGAAATTATTCCAATCAATTGAAACCGGGTATGCTATTAAATGGTTTTATCGAGGTAAAATCTCAAAATAACAAGAAAGCCAACAAAACGATTTCTGTACCAAATTCAGCAATTCTCTGGACTGGAAAAAAGTCTGTAGTTTTTGTACAACTTCCAGATTCAGAAGTTCCATCTTATCAATATCGAGAAGTAAATGTAATTGATCGAACAGACTATTTTTCGACGATCAGCTCTGGTTTAGAAATTGGCGAAGAAGTAGTATCTCATGGTGCATTTGCTGTAGATGCAGCTGCTCAACTAAACAATAACTTGAGCATGATGAATAAAAATGTTAGCGTAAAGAAAGACAAATCTGGAGATGCTACACCATCCTATATTAACGAAACTCCCGCTGCTTTCAAAGATCAATTAGACCTACTGCTTACAAGTTATATCAATTTGAAAAACGCACTTGTTGACACTGATCAACAAGCAAGCAGCCTTGACGCTA
>JAHDGD010000187.1:0-1905 GCA_020627825.1 Saprospiraceae bacterium | reverse complement strand
GATAAAATGATGAAATGTGGAACCGTAAAATTAGAACTCAACTGATATGAAAACAATCTATATAAAGAATATGGTATGTGATAGATGTATTAGTTCTGTAGAAGAAATATTCATCTCGCTTGAAATAACTCCTGTTTCAGTAGAATTAGGCGAAGTAAAAGTAAATCAGGTTCCGTCGGAAAAGATAATGCAAACGTTAAAAAAGAAGTTACAAGAAACAGGATTTGAACTCTTACAAAGCGATACACCAATCTTAGTTTCAAAAATAAAAGCTGTATTGATTGACTTATTCTCTCAAGATGATATTCCTGAAGATTTTAAACTTTCATCGTTTTTATTGGATAAATTTCCCTACGATTATTCCCACATGAGCCGTGTTTTTTCGCAACATGAAAAGGATACGATAGAACATTATCTCATTGGACTAAGAGTAGAAAGAGCTAAGGAATTACTTTCATACAAGGACCAGAATGTAAGCGAAGTGGCATACAGGCTTGGTTATGCGAGCGTCGCTCATTTTTCTCGTCAATTTAAATCTATGGTGGGCATATCCCCTAGCGTCTATCAAAATAATCCTACAAACAGAAAATCTTTAGAAGATTTGTAAACCATATTTTTTTTAACATAATAATTCTCAACTAATGAAAATTTTAAAATTAACAATTACTATCCTTGTCCTAAGTGGACTATTTCTTGTGAGTCATTCTTGCAAAAACGAAAGTAAAGGAACCGAAGTTAAAACGGAACAATCAAAACAAGGAAAAGAATATACTTCAGCTTATATATGTCCTATGCATTGTGCAGGAAGTGGAAGCGATAAAGCTGGTGAGTGCCCAGTATGTGGCATGGATTATGAGAAAAATGAAAAACATAATAAGGAAAGTCACGCTGGTCACGATCATTAGACTAATGTAAATTTTTCTTTTAAAGAGGGCGATACCCACTGCCAAAAAAGGCAGTGGGTCGGAGTTTTTCGTATTCGGCATGCGCCTCATCCACTCGCTTTCAGCTCGGGACAAGTACTACAAGTTCCTATCGCGGAATATCAAGCATGCATCCAAAATAAGTCAATTAATAGTCAGTATTGTATAAATTATCGCAGTATAATTCGCCGAACTTTATAGAAAAGAAATACTTATGATACACACATATAATATTGATGGAATGACTTGCCAGTCTTGTATTTCAAAGGTCACTAAATCAATCGAAGCTGTCCAAGGCGTTCAATCTATAAATATAGACTTACAAGATAAAACTGTTGAAATTGAAATGGAACATCATATCCCATTGAAAAAATTTCAAGAAGCTTTAGATGATAAATACTCAATTTCCGCTATTAGCACTGTACAGGAATCTTCTTCTACAAATAATGAGAATGAAAAATCAAAATTAGCCCAGCTAAAACCGCTTTTTTTGATACTAACTTACATAGGTGTTGCTAGTGTTTTAATGCATAAGGATAACTTTGAAATGTTTGAAATAATGCAAGACTTTATGGGGCTTTTCTTTATCGTATTTAGCTTCTTCAAAATACTAGACATCAAAGGTTTTGCTCTTTCATTTAGTATGTATGACCCTCTAGCTAAACTTATTCCTTCTTATGGGAAGTTATATCCATTTCTAGAAACGATAATAGGACTTATGTTTCTGTTTAGATGGAACATTACAATTGCACATTTCGCGACAATAATCATTTTAGGGTTAACAACGATTGGAGTTACAAAAACACTATTATCGAAACGAACAATCAAATGCGCTTGCCTAGGTACTGCCCTTGATTTACCAATGACAGAAGCAACCTTTATTGAAAACGCATTGATGATATTAATGTCTTTCATCTTATTATTAGCGCCATTTTTTTGACAACAATAATTTGATATTTTCAATTATCAAAATATGGCAAAC
>JAHDGD010000186.1 GCA_020627825.1 Saprospiraceae bacterium | reverse complement strand
AGGCTATTCCTCAATTTTATAAGTCGAACTCATCTATTTATAATTTGAATTTATGTCGACATTCTAAAATTTAAATGGTATAAGAATATCACCCACCATTGTTGATCCGAAAGTAAAACCTGAAATTAAACATATCAAGACTTAGCCAGCTTTAAGGTGTTTGCACATCACAATAAATAGAATACTTTTTGGGCCCCAGCCCAAAAAAGAAACATGCACACACTTCTCATTAATCCGTCAGCCTTTCCCTTACAATGCTTCATACCATTTTAATTTTAAATGGTAAAGGAGCATTAAAATTTCATCACCAAGAATGTCACATTTCAAAAATGTATCCTTATAACGACGTTGAATAACGATTATAAAAGGATGCACAAAGTGCTTTCTGTTCTAAGTAATTCCTAATCTTAGATTTGAAATGCAAATAGTATAAAGCATCAAAACAACAATTTTTTAACTTTAAAATTTTCACACATGAAAAAGAAATTTCAACTGAGCAAATTGGTGACCATGTTTATCGCCTTGTTTATGACCATCCAATTAGTTGGTCAAGAAACAACAAATTTATTTAAAAACGTGTCCAAATCTAAGATCGGTTTTGATCTGAAACAATCCGAAAAATTGGACAAGATGATTGAAAATCCGATCTATCTCAGTCATTTTTTTGTAGAAGTCAATGACCTTATTGAAGTACAAGAAAATGGAACCATTCACGTAAACCTTCCTGACAAAGAAGGAACAGAATTGTTCGTGGGACAAGAAATTAAGTATTCCAATCCCAATGAATATATGTTCTATGGAGAACTTGATCCTTGTAATGAATTGAGAATGGGCTATATTCATTTGATTGCCAAGGAAGGCAATGTTTTTGGCCAAATTAATATAGAGGACGAAATCTATGAACTTCAAGATTTTGGGGATCATAAAAATGTGCTTTTTAAAATTGATCCATCTATTTATAATGAAGCGGAATGTGCCACAGAACATGAGGGAAAGGGCGAAGGAAAAAAAGTAAACCATTCCATACAGAATAGAAGTAGCGGTGGGTGTAATGTAAGAGTTTTGGTTCTTTTTACTGCTGCAGCTGATGCTGTTGGCAATCCACAAAACAGTGCCAATCTGTTTATTCAGCAAACGAATCAAAGTGTATGCAATAGTGATGCTGATGTAAGCTTTACCTTAGCGGGTGTTCAAGAATTGGTAGGTTTTACAGAAACAAATGACCCCACTACAACAAGAGATAATCTTCAAGCAGACCCTGATGCAAATCAGTTGCGAGATGACTTTCAAGCTGATTTGGTAGTATTACTGACAGATGGTAATTGGAATACATTTTTTGGTCAGGTATTTGGTATTTCTTTTCTAAACAACTGGGGAGACCCAGATTTTGGATATGCGGTATCAGAAATTGATGCTGCTGGTGGAAGATTCACTTTTACGCATGAAATAGCGCACGATTTTGGGTGTAAACACAATACTGATAATAGAGGTGCTCCAGACTTTGTCTTCGACGCTCGTGGTCATAACTTTAAAACAGGTTGGTGGCCGTTTCGAAAGACTAGACGTACCATAATGAATACATTGGGTAATGGTTCACGAATTATGCATTTCTCAAATCCAGATGTTGAATTTAAAAACAAAGATACTGGAGTATCAGATGAAAGGGAAAACGCTGATCAATTGTCAGCTGAGGCATGTGCCATTGCAAATTATCGTGATTTTACTCCCCCTTTAAATGTGAATATTTCTGGACCTACCTGGGGAGATAATTCGGGGACTTACACCTGGTGTGCAAATATCACGAGCTGTCCAAATCCTACTTCAATTTTTTGGGAATATTCAATAGATGGATTCACCTATTTTCCTTGGTCTTTAAGTCAAAATCAAGTTTGTATATCGGGTTCACTACCATTAAATCAAAGCTTATGGCTTAGAGTAACAGTTACATGTGATGATGGTTCAGTAGATACAGATTGGCATTTTATATGGAATGAAGATGAATGGGACCCTTGTGATGATATGAAACAAAAATTGGCCGATCATCCAACCGAGATTGAACTAAGATCAACTACCAATATTAATGATGTAGTAGTGTATCCTAATCCTTTACAAGACAACATAAATATTGAACTAAACTTAATAGAGGAGAGTCGTGTTGAACCTATTATTTATGAGTTGTCAGGAAGAGAAGTTATGAAACTTTCAAGTGTAACCCTTGAAAAGGGCAAACACGCTTTAACCTATGATGTTTCTTCGCTTAATCCAGGAATTTATTTTCTTAAGACAAGCATAAAAGATGAAATCATTACGAAATCAATAATTAAACTATGAAGTCTTTAATTTGGCTAGTGCTTCCTATAGTAAGTTTAGTAAGTTCTTGTGATAAAAACGATGATCTTTTTCCAGAAAATTGCGAAGGATATTCGGCGGGAATTTATAAGCAAGGATATGCATATGCCGAAGGGTCATATCAAGATTTTGGAGAGTATGCTATATTCATAAGAGAAAGAATTGCTGATACGATTAATGGGGGATGGACGCATGATGCTATTGAAAAATCACTTTCTTTAAATTCAATTGACGCATACTGTTCAGAAAAAATAAGAATAGGTTTGTCTAATTTGATTTTAACGCTTGATACCATAAAAATTGATTCTTCCAATTTAGGTTTAGCAATAGATCATCCGACTGGTAGATTGGATTTTTTGGATGCCGATGCAAGTGTTGAAACCTATAATCTTTCAGAAACGGGAAATAATTGGGTATTGATTACAGACATCAATTCGGACACTACTGAAATAAATGGAACTTTCAATTTATCCTTTGTTAGCTCATATGAACCCTACCTATCAGGCGAAAAGGAGAGATGGGACGATCCGAATAGACCGGATACGCTGCACTTTTCTAATGGAGAATTTAGAGCGGTGTTTGCAGACTTTTAGGTCCGTACGAGACACAATAGTAACTAAGCGGAAGCCAACCTATGGGATGGCTTCCGCTTATTATTTTTCATTCGACGAAATATGCACATTGCCACAAATAGTCATGCTTAAAATGGGTCCTTGATATAAGATTTGTATCCATTCCTTCAAAAAAAATGTTAAAATGATGTTTTTTTAAACACTCTTTTGAAAGCATTTTTACTCTTGGAATTTTTATTCTGCTGCAGAAGATGGAGATTCAGTCTTAATTAAAATTACTCCGGATGGAAATCTAAATCCGTATTTTGATGATTGTCGCGGCTGAATAACATCTATTGATTTTATTATTTGATTTTCTACGTAATGATAAACTTGGTAATAATCACAAATGATTTCTCCATTTAATATAAAGGTTGGGCTCAAGTTATTCACTTTTAAATACACTCTAGCTCTGGGTCCTATTCCAGTTACATAAAGACTAGGTTGTTTTCTAATTTCAGCTGTTAAATCTAAAGTGCTAGTAGTATATACTTGAACTAAGGAGTCTAAATAGATTTGATCCGAACTATCCTGTTCCATTGAGATATTTTTTGGACTAGAACATGAAAATGAAAACAAAACAATAGAAGAAAACAAAAGAAGAAATTTCATAATGACACATATTTAATTAAAAAACAAATACAATTTGATTGTTAGTTAACTTAAATAGTTGAATGTAAATACAAAACGTTTATACACAGCTATTTGTTCACATCATGATGATGAAAATATGACTTTAATGAAATATGTCAGATTTCCTGTCTCCTTTTGTTAAAGGAAAGTCTACATCAAATAAATTCGGAACATTTCTTCAATCGCCCTATTTTTAATTTAGCCCCAATTATACTTTAGAGCATTGTTATAAGGGCTGAAAATACTTTAAAATCAAGCGATTTGGAAGATTTGTCATAGCATCGTTAGGGGCAATCTGAAAACGCCAGCAAAGCGATGGTTTTGCTATAGTTTATGCCCATATTAGTTTGTCTAGTGCATAATTCGCGTTAAAGTTTATTAACACGATTTTTTTTGGGCTCGAGCCCAAAAAAGAAATACAAAAACATTACTGTGATGTGCTCCGTTTCATAAGTAGTGTCCGCTTATAAACACTAAATCAATGAAAACCATAAAGCACTATAACGTAATAGGGGAGTACAGCAAGCTCAATACCATATTGACCAATCTTGAATATTATGGCGAATTTCATCCATTGATACAAACCGTTGCAAAAGTAGACCGAGGTGATGTAGATTATACAGAATTTCGAATAAAAGAGAGGCCATTTAGGTGGATTCCCATATCGATCTTTTATGCTGCTAACGTACGGTCTTCCGTGAATAGGATTCAGTATGAAATAATAGGAATTCCGTTTACAAAACCTCACATTGAATATGAGCTTACTCCATTATCAGATCGTGAAATAAAGGTGACATTTCAACTCATTATACACAGTAATTTTATTATAAACCTGAGTTCGGGATTACTAGCTCGCAATTGATTGTATTGTATGCAAATGATTGTCAATGAATCATATCGACTTTAAACATCATCTGATTTTGAAAATCAATCATTGGACTATAAATTTAAGGGAAATCAAAGCATTCCACTTTCTTCTGCGTTGTTTTATTTTAATGTGGCTTGCCACATTTTCAACAAAACGCCTTGAATAAAGCGTTTTCTTTAATTTTTGCTTTCGCAATTAATCCCGATCTCAGGTTATAAAATGGATATTAAAGTACAAGATGATTCAGGCTCAAAATAAATTGATGCAATCCATTAATGAAGAATTGGCAACTTGACGATTATCCTGCTTTAATTCCATGATGTCTTAAAGCACCAATCTATCAAAAAGATACTTCCATTGTTTTTAATCCATTCATGTATTGAATGAATGCAGGGCATAAAAATGGTCATTAAAACAGGTTAATCTTCTTTCATTTCACAGCACAAAGAACAAGAATGTTCTATTTCAAGTCTGATTTCACGTATTTATACGCTTTCTATCTCTCTTTATATGATCGATTATTGACATACTGAAAATCAATACAGTTTTTCAGCATAATCAATTGATATGTCAACCCCTCCTGAAAAGACCCAAGATGGAAATGTAAGCCATGATCGGTCCGCAACAAAACAGAGTAAAATCGCTGGATATGACTTAGAAAGTTACAAAGAAGAGCCTTCAATTGCTGCCGCTAATAGATTCGATGATGCTTCGAATCCCGCACCTATCCAATTGTATTCCAATAAACTGCCTGCTCCTTCCTATAGCATTCAAGCTGAAAAAAAGGATGGTCATGAAGAAGATAAGGAAGCATCCGATACTCATGAAAATTACTTGACAACGAGTTCTGGAGATGCAAATGATGAAAACAGTGACAACAAACCCAAGAATAACGGATTGCCAGAGGAATTGATTGATGGCATCAAAAATCTATCGGGTATTTCGCTAGATGATGTCAAAGTACACTATAATTCTTCAAAACCTGCAGAGCTTGATGCGCACGCTTTTGCCCAAGGAAATAATATTTTCCTCGCATCGGGTCAAGAAAAACACCTTGCTCATGAAGCTTGGCATATAGTACAACAAAAGCAAGGAAGAGTAAAAACTACAGATACTACTTCCCAAGGAGATCGAATAAATGCTGATAAATTGCTGGAAAAAGAAGCAGACGACATGGGAGAAAAAGTGCTCAATTTTGAAAAGGAAGAACATACTTCTTCTTCCCTTTTTTCAGAGCATGAGTCTTCAAGTCCGAATGAAATAATTCAAGGCAAATTTAAATCAAAAGGTAAATCAGAAAATGATATCGAAGAATGGGTAGAAAGAACAAGAAGAGAATTGCAAGCCGATGAGGAGACATTACTTTTAGAAGTATTTAACAAACTGCATGATTCTAAAAAGAAGTTCTCTTTTGATATAGACGGGACATTAACTCAAACCAAAAACAGATTGCGAGACTTGATTCTTGAAAATAGAAATGGGCCTATTCCTACACTTGTAGAAGAAGGAAGTGCTGTTGTAGGCTTGCGCGGGAATGTTACAGGTGAATATCTTCAGCGAAAATTGGAGGAATGGGAGCCTAAGAAAAAAGATGATATTGAATTGGATGAGTCACTTTATACAGTTTTATCTCATGTTACAAAAGAAGGAGATTGGATGAAAAATAGGATTGACACGGCCCATGGTTCTTCGAAAGGAGAGCTGGGACAAGGGTTCTATACCGTTGAGGGACATGATAATGTTGGGGCAGAGGCAATACGCGATGAATTTGGTACAGAGCAAGTACAAGGTAGTACGAAACGTCGAACAAAGCAAAACCCTGCTAGAGATGTTTTGACTTTTTACATTGAGAATAGTGAAATAAGAGATCTAGTTGTACAAAATGAAGCTGATAGTGATTTGGGTGATTTTTTACTGCATATTCTGATACACCCCAATGGATATCCTGATAATTGCGATGCAATTGCATTAATTGAACGTATAAACTTGATGGGAAAGGTATTAATTTTTCCCGATGATAAAGATCAGGAAGTTATCATTGATAATAGCCTCTTGGACGAAGAAACGGGTGCAGTCAAAAGATACAGTTACAATACGTATCGAGAATTGAATGGTGGTGGAACGACTCATTCAGTAATTATCTCACCACAAGCTCCAGATAGTTTATCGAATATTCGACAAATTTGTTTCCGAGGAGCTTTAGGTGATAAATTAATTAATGAAGCTCAACGCAGTAAATCGAGGCTAGGGCCAGCTCAAATACCAGAAACATATAAATAACGTGAATAATGGATAAGGAATTTTATCAGAAACCTTTTAAAGGGTTAGGTTTGACTATAAATTCCAAAGGACTAACCATAGCTAATTCGAGGAAATTTTAGGAAAAAGATGACCCTTTAAATGGTTTTATAAGCTATTGACATTTCTACATACATCTACTTCGTTCCATTTTATTCTCCTTAGCGCTGCTAAGCGCAACAAAATAAAAAGAAACAACACTAAGCCTACTTTATAACATCACCAATAAACCTTTTTAACAAATACTTATAAACACTTTCGTCATTCTGCATGTGTTAGCTCTTTTATAAAGATTGACAAATCAACTGGGATTCACGTTAAATAGTACCCCACATTCTCAAGTAGGATTGATTGAACCAATGGAGTAAAAAGTCTTTTGGGCTCGAGCCCAAAAAAAAATATGCACTTCTACTAATTAATCGGTTAGTCACGACCTGATTCAAAATGGTAAATTAAAATTTTATTGCACAAGAATGTCACATTTTTCAACATGCCTCCTTATAAGGGCATTGAATAACAATTTAAAAAGTATGAACATGAAAAA
>JAHDGD010000185.1 GCA_020627825.1 Saprospiraceae bacterium | reverse complement strand
ATTCAATGCGAAAGCCTATTGCAAGTGGACTAAGGGAGCCTGGGGATATACCTTATTATGGTGCATCGGGGATTGTTGATTATGTTAAAGATTATATTTTTGATGGTGATTTTTTGCTTGTTTCTGAGGATGGAGCGAATTTGATGGTAAGGAAAACTCCAATAGCTTTTAGTGTTAGTGGAAAAAGTTGGGTTAATAACCATGCCCATATATTAAAATTTAAGTCTTATGCAGAACGTAAGTTTGTTGAATATTATCTGAATAATCTTGATTTGTCTCCATTCATTTCTGGAGCTGCTCAACCAAAGCTTAATAAAAGGAATTTAAGTAGTATAAGTATTCCTAACCCTTCATTAAATATTAAAAAAAGAATAGTTGGAATTCTCGACACTTTCACAGAGCTTACAGCAGAGCTTACAGCAGAGCTTACAGCAGAGCTTACAGCCCGTAAGAAGCAGTATAGCTATTATCGGGAGCAGTTGTTGAGTTTTGAGGAGGGGGAAGTGGAGTGGAAGCCGTTGGGGGAACTTTTTGAATTCAAAAATGGGATTAGTAAATCAAAAGAATTTTTTGGTAGAGGAGATAAAATTGTCAACTTCACAGATGTGTTTAAGAATAATAAAATTTATGATAAAACTATTAATGGAAAAGTTGTAACTAATCAATCAGATATAGAACGTTTTGGTTGTAAACTGGGTGATGTTTTTTTTACAAGGACATCTGAGACAAAAGAAGAAATTGGTTATGCAGCTGTTTTGCTTTCTGATATACCTATTTGTGTATTTAGTGGATTTCTTATAAGAGCAAGACCTCTTACTAGCTTGTTGATGCCTGAATATTGTGCCTATTGCTTCAGTTCTTATGAAGTTAGGAAAGAAATCGTTAGGTCAAGTAATATGACAACAAGAGTTACGACCACAGGTACAATACTCTCAAAGATTAGAATTCCAATACCATCTTTAAAAGAACAAGAACGCATAGTTAATATCCTAGACAAATTCGACACCCTTACCACCTCCATCAGTGAGGGACTCCCCAAAGAGATAGAACTAAGAAAAAAACAATATGAATACTATCGGGATATGTTACTTACATTTCCTAAGGAATGATTTAAAATAACAGATGGGACAGACATTAACAGACGTTGCACAAATTCTGAAAGATAGTGCAGAAGACCCTAAGAAACCTAAAAAAGTACAGCTAGTCTATGCCTTTAACGGAACGGGAAAAACACGTTTATCAAGAGCATTCAAAGAATTGGTAGCTCCAAAGAGTTACGATATTGAAGAATCAGAAAAAGAGGCAGGGGTGAAGATATTGTACTATAATGCCTTTACAGAAGATCTTTTCTACTGGGATAATGATTTGAATGGTGACACAGATAGGAAATTAAAAATACAACCCAATTCATTTACGAATTGGGTGCTTAAGGATCAAGGGCAAGCCCCAAGTATCATATCGAATTTTCAACATTACACCAATGATAAGTTAACCCCATATTTCAATGAAGAATATACTGCTAAGGATGAAAATGACAGAGAAGTGTTGGTAGAAGCGTACTCGGAAGTAACATTTTCAATTGAAAGAGGGGATGATAATAACGTTCCGAATATTAAAGTTTCAAAGGGCGAGGAAAGCAACTTTATTTGGAGTGTCTTTTATACCTTGCTAGAACAAGTGATTGAAGTATTAAATGAACCAGAACCTGATGAACGTGATACCAAGCAGTTTGATGATTTAGAATATATTTTTATCGATGACCCTGTAAGTTCATTAGATGATAACCATTTGATTGAATTAGCTGTAAATGTGGCAACCTTAATTAAATCAAGTCAGTCAGATTTAAAATTCATCATAACTACGCACAATCCTCTCTTTTACAACATTCTTTTTAGCGAATTCAACAATAAGGATGTAAGTTTTGGTTACCAAGCCAAACATTGTAGGAAATTTCGATTAGAGAAACTAGATGATGGAACAGTCCTGTTGGACGATTTATTTAGTGACGCTCCCTTTTCGTATCATTTACATCTTTTCTCCCTGATTGATGAAGCTGGTAGAACAGGTAATATTCAGAAGTTTCATTTTAATTATCTTCGGAATATCTTAGAGAAGACATCTACTTTTCTAGGTTATAAACATTGGGGCGACCTTTTGAAAGAAACAGAATTAGGCGAAAGTACTCCTTATGTGAAACGTATCCTCAATTTCGCCAGCCATTCAAAATATTCAGGAGAAGAACCCCGAGATATTGTTACATCTTCTGATAAGCGTGTGTTTAAACGCATAGTAAAGGAAATCAAAGATACATATCACTTCAAACTAAAAGCTGAAGAAGCAAAATAATGGCTAACTACAAAACCATAGCAGAATCCAACAATTTCATTGTTTTAGATAAGTACACCAAGTACTCGGTACTTCACGATGCACCAGTCACCTATCAGACCGAGGCTGACCTAGAGCAGGAATTCATCCAAGACCTCACCCATCAAGGCTATGAATATCTCCCAGGATTGACCAGTCCTGAGACCATGCTAGCCAATGTAAGGACACAGCTACAGGCACTGAATGATATGGAATTTTCAGATGCCGAATGGTTGCGTTTTGTAGAGGAGTACCTAGATAAACCCAGTGATAACCTAGTAGATAAGACAAGGAAAATACATGATAATCATATCTATGATTTTGTATTTGATGATGGACATATCCAGAATATCTACTTGGTAGATAAGCAGCATGTGGCACGTAATAAGGTGCAGGTCATCTCTCAGTTTGAGCAGACAGGGACACATAAAAACCGTTATGATGTCACCATATTGGTCAATGGCTTGCCATTGGTACAAGTGGAGCTAAAAAAACGAGGGGTAGCTATACGTGAAGCTTTTAACCAAGTACATCGCTATACGAAAGAGAGTTTCAATGCCAAGAACTCACTCTTTAAGTACTTGCAGATTTTCGTTATTTCCAATGGTACGGATAGTCGTTATTTTGCCAATACGGTAGAGCGGAATAAGAACAGCTATGACTTTACCATGAATTGGGCAAAGTCAGACAATAAGCTCATTAAGGACCTGAAGGATTTTACAGCCACCTTTTTCCAAAAGAACACCTTATTAAGGGTGCTGCTACACTATTCTGTTTTTGATATCAATGATACGCTCCTCGTCATGAGACCGTACCAGATAGCAGCTACAGAAAGAATCCTATGGAAAATAGCCAGTTCTTATGAAGCTAAGAATTGGTCCACTACAGAAAGCGGTGGTTTTATCTGGCATACTACGGGCTCAGGTAAGACCCTTACCAGCTTTAAGGCTGCTAGACTCGCTACAGAACTGGATTTCATAGACAAGGTATTCTTTGTGGTGGATCGTAAGGATTTGGATTATCAAACCATGAAAGAGTACCAACGGTTCTCTCCTAATAGTGTGAATGGCTCAGATAGTACCGCAGGCTTAAAAAGGAATATTGAAAAGGAGGATAATAAGATTATCGTTACGACCATTCAGAAGCTGAATAACCTTATAAAAACTGAACGAAATTTATCCATTTTTCAAAAGCAAGTCGTATTCATCTTTGATGAAGCACACCGTTCACAATTCGGGGAAGCACAGAAGAATCTCAAAAAGAAGTTCAAAAAATATTATCAATTCGGTTTTACCGGCACACCCATCTTTCCACAAAATGCCTTGGGTTCTGAAACCACTGCCAGTGTATTTGGTCGTGAATTACATTCTTATGTCATCACAGATGCCATCAGGGATGAGAAAGTACTGAAATTCAAGGTGGATTATAATGATGTACGTCCCCAATTCAAGAGCATTGAGACAGAGCTGGATGAAAAGAAATTGAGTGCAGCGGAAAACAAAAAGGCATTATTGCATCCTACACGGATAGAAGAGATTTCGCAATACATCCTAAAGAATTTTAGGATAAAGACTCATCGGACACAAGGAACTAAGACTGGGTTCAATGCCATGTTTGCCGTAAGTAGTGTGGATGCTGCCAAGTGTTATTATGAAGCCATTAATAAACTTCAAAAAGAAAGTGATAAGCCATTAAAAATAGCAACTATCTTTTCCTATGCTGCCAATGAAGGTCAAAGCGCCATAGGAGAGATACTGGATGAAAGCTTTGAGCCTTCAGCTATGGATACCAGTGCTAAGGAGTTTTTGACAGCTGCCATACATGATTACAATACCATGTTCAAGACCAGCTATGGGGTTGCAAGTAAGGAATTCCAGAATTATTACCGTGACCTTGCCAAAAGGGTAAAAAATAAGGAAGTGGATTTGCTGATTGTAGTTGGGATGTTCCTTACAGGTTTTGATGCGCCTAGACTCAATACATTATTTGTAGATAAGAATTTGCGGTATCATGGATTGATACAAGCCTTTTCACGTACCAATCGGATTTATAATTCCACAAAGACCTTTGGTAACATCGTTACCTTTAGGAATTTGGAAACAGCTACGATTGATGCCATTACCCTTTTTGGAGATAGCAATACCAAAAATGTAGTTCTAGAAAAAAGTTATAAGGAATATTTAGAGGGCTTTACGGATATCATTACAGGTGAAGCTCGTAGGGGTTATATAGATGTTGTAAGGGAGCTAAATGAAAAATTCCCTAACCCTGATGAAATTGTAAGGGAGAAAGACAAAAAAGAATTTGCAAAACTCTTTGGGGAATACTTACGAGTAGAAAATATCCTCCAGAACTACGATGAATTTGTTTATCTGAAAGCGCTTCAATCCATTGATATAAATGATGCTAATGCCATCGAAGCATTCAAGGAATCTTACTTCCTAACGGATGAAGAAGTATTAGCCATGCAGAATGTAGAAATGCTTCCTGATCGAGTAATACAGGATTACCGTTCCACTTATAATGATATTCGGGATTGGTTAAGACGGGAGCGACAAGGAAACGCAGCCGAAGAATCCGGTATAGATTGGGATGATGTGGTATTTGAGGTGGATCTTCTTAAATCACAAGAAATCAACTTGGATTATATCCTTGAATTAATATTCGAGCATAACAAAAAGACCAAGGACAAGGCAGCATTAGTGGAAGAAATTCGTCGTGTTATTCGTGCCAGTATAGGAAATCGAGGAAAAGAAAGCTTAGTCGTCGATTTCATCAACGAGACCAATCTTGACACCATAAAGGATAAAGCGAATATCATAGATGCTTTCTTTGCTTATGCCCAGGTAAAACAAAAATCCGAAGCCTCAGAACTCATTACAGACGAAAATCTTAAGGAGGAAGAAGCAAAAAGATATATCATGGCATCCCTTAAACGAGAGTATGCCAGTGAGAACGGAACAGAACTTAATGCACTTTTACCTAAAATGAGTCCTCTGAATCCACAATATCTGACAAAGAAGCAGAGCGTTTTCCAAAAGATTGTCTCCTTTGTTGAGAAGTTTAAGGGTGTAGGAGGTGAGATATGAGGGTTGAAATAATAACAAATGGAAATTAAGAGCGTGTTCAGATTTAACACTTTGAGCTAATTCTGTTTCTTTTGCAGCTGCCTTTCCACGCTTTGGCGTGGTAGGCTGTTCCAGAAATAATCATTACGCTATGGCGTAACTCATATTTTTGTGCCTCAGCCAGACACAAAATGACCTAGAATTATCTTCAAAAGCCAAATCTGAACACGCTCTTAGTCGAGGCATATTATTAAGAATGAAGAAATTGGCAGTACTTCTAGAATTCATTTTTGAAATGATAATTTTCAAGTGGCTCTAGCACAGGTATCTTCCTAGATGAGAGTTTCAAAGATTTAGGACCTGAAAGGAATCATAATGAAAACATATTTATATATCAGTAGCAACATTACAATTAAAGCCATGGTGTTGCTTTATTGCCTTTTGTTAGGTGTGTCAGGATGTGTAGTAAATAAGAGTGATACAACGGTATCAGTTAAATTAGTAAAGTCTGTTTGTGAGAATTTCCATCAGAATTATGTAGATGAGCTAATACACTATGATTCAGATGGCCTTGTTAGTGATATTGGCGAACATAGTATCTGTAGTATAATTAAGCTCAATTCAGATTATAAGATTGATAAATTGATGGATTCGAAAAATTATATAGGCTTTGTTAAATTATCAGACCAAAAAGTACATTTACCAAGAATCGGTTGTATTACAGATATTTATGATAATGAGGGGCATTTGTTTCTGAATCTCATAAACTATCATAATATTGAGGATGCTGATGGTAATCCTCATCTAATTGGAATTACTTATGATATAGTTGTTATAATAAATGATAATTTGTATGTCTATTCATACAGTTCCTAAGAAAATCGGTTTAAGCTGTTTTCCATTCTAGGTATAAGTTATTTAATCGTAAGTGATCGGTAAACACTTAGGATACTCTAATGATATAAACATGTGATTGAACATAGTAAAGATGGAAGTTAAACATTTGGATTTTTTTGAGAAATATGGATATGCTGGAGCATTAAGATTAGGAAAAGAACAGGGGAATTTGAAACTTGTTGAGGATATAGTTTTTGAGAATAAAGGATTGGATGATATTTCTAAAATTCTCTCTGTGGAATCTGAGTACAAGGAATATTTAGAAGAATTTAGGAATAGAATTAACGATACAAAGTATGTTCTTGATTTGCAACAGAGGTATAAGTACTTTTTGTTTGAAAGGTTATGCTTCCCCAGTTAACAAAGATATAGTTCTGTAATTCCCCTTTACATACTCCGGAGGTTGGTCGATGATGATGGATACCTCTGTCGTTGAAATCCCACTTTCT
The DNA here is from genome assembly GCA_020627825.1 of Saprospiraceae bacterium. GTDB lineage: Bacteria > Bacteroidota > Bacteroidia > Chitinophagales > Saprospiraceae > JAHDFB01. The sequence goes on along the minus strand of JAHDGD010000185.1, from coordinate 554 downwards.
GTAATATTGAACCATATAATCCACACTGTCCAAGTGGCTGATCTCCTTGATGAAGTGAAGTCGTATACAGCCCTCTGGTTCATAGTTTATGTGTATTGCTTCCGTTTCCAAGCACTATTATAGATGAAAAACTATTTTTTCGACTCCTAAGAATTTCTATCGGTTGGGCACCATAGAGGTTCTCAATATCTTTGAAAAAGTGTAATTCTTTCTATTAGTTGAAACAGTGGTGCCTCTCTTGTTATAACCGATAGGGACGGGCATTCAGCTTTCAATATTGTCTCGATACCACATTTGAATAAATGCTCACGCAATTCCCAAAATTTGAGTTTATTACTTATTTACTGGGTAACTCATCCAACAAATCTGATTTATGAAAAGGAAAATTTAAAAATACTTTTTCTCTTAAATTTCATAGTGACATATAAAATCATGAATATTTATACTGCATCTTAAAAATAAATTTTTAGTTAGTTATAGGAACTGACTATTGTTGTCTTAATAAGTGTGTTTATTGAATTATTGAAATAACTAGGTGTTAAATTAACAAGATT
>JAHDGD010000184.1 GCA_020627825.1 Saprospiraceae bacterium | reverse complement strand
ATTCACATTAAAATAAACAGCCCGGTGTTGTGATGATCTCTTCGGATTCAATAGAATTTCCTGAATAATTTTTTGTCGAAGGTTTGTAAATGAATGATTGTCCGTTAGAACTTGAAAACTTTAATACATTACCTAATACTTCATATTTATATCGAATGGTATAGGCGATCTCTTCACTGGTTCCATAATACGCATAATCAAACCATAACACGTTTTCTTCATCTTTTATAAGAGTAATGTTCCATTTCAATCCATCATATACGTTTTCACCTCTTTTCCATCCTTCACAATAAGAGGTTAAGCTATCAATTTTAAAATGAGAAATAAAATGAGGACCCCAAAATTTTGAAAATGAAACATCAGGAAAATCACTATAATAATGATCTGGATCTGCCCAGGTAGTTCCATCGTGTTTCGTTAAAAAATGACACATTTTTTGCCCCCATCCAGGGCCGCAATAGATGATCGAGGGATCAAGCGTTGGATATTTTACTCCATATATATCCGTAACAACATCATCGCAATCCGTCTCAGTATCTTCCTCTTCTTCAGTTACTTGCTGTCCTGGATCATAGGGCTCCACTGTGCTTTCCCAACAAGAAAACAAACTGATGGCTAAGAAAAAGTGGAGAATAATTCTCATTGTTGAAACGGGTAATTTATTTGCTTAAAGATAACTCAAATATCATAAACCCATTTTGTAGGGTTTTTCTTTTGGGCTTTAAGCCCAAAAGAAATGCGTAACAAGATCACTTTAGCGAAGTATTAATCACCGTCGTCACTCTTTTTTCTCTTTTATCATATCCATCACGCGTTGCATATTGTCTTTGTAAAATTCTGCGTCCGGTGATTCATTTTTTGTGGCAATATCAACCGCTTTTTGATAACTAGCTAAAGAGGCCTTCAAGTCGCCATTCATCATCATGGCTTCTCCATAACTGTCGTGTACATTCGGAGAATCAGGGAATAAAATCGTGTTGATTTTAAAAAGTCGGGTTCCTATAACCGTTTTTCCGTACTCCATAAAATATTGATACCCTAGCATGTTGATGTCTTGCTCCGAAATAACTCCCTGTTTTATATACAATGCCAACTTGTCTTGAAGGGTAGACGCATCACTAGTTTTTTCTTGTGCTTCTATGGTCTGGATCACATCTTTAAAAATCTCTGTGTATTTCTCTTTTTGATTGGCTCTAAATTGTATGGCAGCTTCTTTGGCTAAAGCAATCGTTTTTTTCAGCGCCTCTTCGTCCGTTGCTTGGATCTCAGGGACAACGCCCACACCTTCCCAATTTGTTTTTGTGATTGGATTAATGGCCCTTCCAGTAGGAATGAAAACACGCAAACTATCATTGATGTCGCGATATCCTCCAGGATTTGCTCCACCTCCTGTTGTTGATCCGATCAAAGTTGCTCGTTTCTGTGTCTGCATGTTATAGGAAAATTCCTCCGCTCCTGAAAATGTCTTAGAACTTGTAATGACAAACAGTGGCACATCTGGCATTTTCTTACCGTCTACTTCATCTAACGTATAGAAATCAATCGTGCGATCGCCTTCTCTAAAATACAAACTATTCAAGTGCACGATTTCGTCGAAAAAATAACTGCACAAGTATTGCACCATTGCTGGATCACCTCCGAAATTCCGACTTAAGTCAATAATTACCGCATCAGTTTGCTCTATCAATTTCATGTAAGCGTCAGCAAAATGTCTCCCTTCTCCCAAATACGCAAACCCACTGATTTTAATGTAGCCGATATTTTCTTCTAGTACTTTTGCTTCTAGAAAACCTCCATTGTATGCTCTTGAACGCTGCATTTGATAGAGCTTTTCTTCGATTAAGCGCTCAGGTGAATTGTCAGGTTTTTCAAATGCAGGCTTCTTATTGATTCGCATGTGACCATCCTTGTTGATGAATTGCACAGCTTCTGTTAACGCTTTAGCAAAATCTTCATGATTCGTATACGACTCGAAATTACCTTTTTTGAATTCAGACAAGAGGTGTTTTTCCGTTTCTTTTGCCACTTCAGGAAATACGTAAAAGTCATTCATTAACTGGGATAAAGACGCGATCACTTCCTTTTTGTATTCCTTCGACATTGAAGGCACTTGTGCATACGAAACGATAAGAAATAAAAATGAGAAAACAATTGTGTGAAAAACCTTCATAGCCTATAATATTTTTAAACAAAGCTATGCCTTACTACCTAATTAAAATTGTAAAAAAGTTAACCCCACATCATCATGGGATCATATTGATTGGTAAACCGTTTTTTGATGTTATGTTGTGCAATAGAAATGAGTGGATTATCTTGCTTAAAGTACTTCGATGGCGCAAAGTCGAAAATGGATTTAAATTCTTTAATAAAATGCGCCTGATCATAAAAGCCTGCTTTAAGACAAAGCTCTGTATAATTGACTTCAGGGTGTTCCATTTTCATTTGAAGGAAGTAGTTCATCCGCCATATTTGGGCAACTTTTTTGGGCGTAAGCCCCACTTTATTAATGAAATGCTTCCTTAAGGTCACTTTGCTGGTTCCAAATTCGTCCAACAAATGATGTACTTTTACTGAGCCCTTACGATCCATGATGTAATTCAACTGGGCTCTTAAACGCTCATCAATACTAAAATGATAACGGAATAATTGATACATAAGCTCATTTAGAATGCCTGATCTTTCTCTTATACAAGCTGTATGTTTTAGCTCTTGAATCAATAGGGTAGAAGAAGACGAAAGAGAAAATAGATCTGCTACTTGAACCATTACATCATTTAATTGAAAAGCTGGTGTGTTAAATACTGTGGCAAAAGCAAAAGGCTTGAATCGAATGCCGTAAAGATGAAGCGGAATCGATGATTTTATGTGAATACACTTGTTACGTTGCCCCAGAAATACAACACCAGGTTTTTGAATCTGCCATTTCGCATCATCTTTTAATTTTATATGACACGCTTGATTGAAAAACAGAATATGGAACGTACAAGTTGGTAAAAGTAATTCGATAACATCCTGATGCTCATGGATATCCATGAACCAATACGCTTCTATATGATGCGTAAATATAGGGTCGGGAAGTACTTCTTTATACTGCATATTTACTACTTACAAGATAAACGTTTTATGCGCCTTAAAGCCGTATACCAATCAAAAAAAATTTAGCGCTAAATTTTTATTTTAATTGCATTCCCCAATGAATCCCTTACTTCAATGGCTCCAATTCACTTCTTCTTTTTTTGTTTCTTGTAAATTCCTTTATTTGCATAGAATGCATGAATCCTTCTTTTACAAGATTCGATTCAACAGGTAAAACTGTAGGTAGAAGGATTCCATCGAATTCTTTGTACGCTGTAAAACTAGCTGCTCCTGTTATAAATTGATATGCATCTCTTACGGTATATTCTATCTTGACAATGCGCTTGCTTTCGGCATCCATCCAAATGATATACTGATCAATCTCTTTTTGCTTATCTACAGTATTCCAAGAGGCCAATACACCTTCACAACGTATGTCGTTTACGGTCTTCTGTCCTATGTAATCGACTGCTGTTGCTTCTTGAATACGAGCAGGAAATTCAATAAAATACTGATAGGTAGGAATCCAAAAAGTCATGACCTTATCAGGTTTTAATTCATACGTATCTCCTATTTTCTGATACGTTTTCCACGATTGAATGCCATGAATGTTGCCTTTGTCTTTACCACTTAAAAACTCAAGCTGCCCATTAAATGTACCAGGAATATAATCTAGCGAAAAGGTCATGTCAGCTTCTTTGAACGGATTCGCCTGTTTGCCAAGAAAACCGAAAAAAGTATCCTCAAATATCACATTATAAGTCTCTAGTTCATTCCACTTATGAATGGCATGCGCTTCACCCATTTCCTTTATAAGAGATTTAGCTTTATTAATATCTTGTGGATATTGATAGGTTTTATCTTGCAGATCAGCAAGACTGAAAACATTAACGCAGCTTGTTAACAACATTCCGATGCAAATACAAAACAGCACATTTAAATATCTCATTGAAACACTTTTTTGGGCCTCAGCCCAGTTATTAAAATGGTTGAAGCAAAGATAATGTCTTGATAAAATAGTTCATGCGTAAAAGCTTATTCTATCTCTAACACTTAGGTCAGTTCGCAGACTTTCAGATAAGCTATTTAGGTTGACTTTTTACTAGGGCACTGGAATGTACAATTTTCCTCTATCTTCCTTTGGGCCCCCGAGCCCATAGAAAATTGATAGATTTGAACTCATTTTTATTTTGTACCTAGGATAACAAGCGATTTACGTTGTGCTTATACGTTTTTCCTATAGGTATACTGTGATGGGCAGCCATAATTCGGTTGCCTTCTATTCTTTTGATATGGTCCACTGAGATGGCAAATGACTTATGTACCTGAATAAACTTTTCAGCAGGAAGTAACTGAAGAATATCGGATAACTTTTCTCTTATCTTGAGCACTTCATCCAGCATAACCAAGTTGCAATAATTTCCCTGAGACTCGATATAAATCAATTCAGGGAGGGCAATTCGAATATGATTTTTATGAGAATGTATGAATATGCTATCGTTTGTAGTTGGTGGACGCATATATGATGTAGAATTGTTTTCTTTTGATGTTAGTTTGTTGACCGCTTTCAAAAAGCGATCGAAGCTGATGGGTTTCAACAGATAGTCTACTATATTTAATTCATAACTTTCTACGGCATGTTCTTTATAGGCTGTGGTAACGATTACTTGAGGTGGATTTGTCAACGATTTTAGCATCTCAAATCCCTTTAATTTCGGCATATTCAAATCCAAAAACATAACATCTACTTGATGTTTTTTAAGGCCTTCCAATGCTTCGATGCCATCATAATACTGCCCCACTATTTTAAAATGTGGAAGTTTGTTACAGTATCCTTTTATGATATCATGGGCAATATACTCGTCATCAACTATAATGTACTGCATGACTAGAACCTTATTTTTAATTCGGCAGTGAATACATCCTTTTCTGTAGATGTGCTAAATTCGTGTTTACCTGGATACATAATATTCAATCTGCTTTTTAAATTTTGAAGGCCAATTCCAGGAGTGGATACGGCAGACGTATCGTAGTTGTTTTCGATCTTAAATGCTAATTCGTTTGTACTCGTTACCAATTGAATCCGAACAAATGCATTGTCTCTCCGTTTTTCTACCCCATGTTTGAATGCGTTTTCAACCAAAATAATAAACATCAAGGGCATGATCTGTAGCGTAGAATCTTGAATGTCCTTATGAAAGGTGATGTCTATTTTTTTATGATAGCGCATCCGATTTAAGTCTATAAAGTTATCCAAAAATGTAACTTCATCCGTTAACAACACCGTATCTTTTTCTCCTTCGTATATGCTAAAGCGCATCAAATCTGATAATTTCAAAATCAATTCTTTAGCCGTCTCGCTGTCTTTATCGATCCATCCGTATAAATTATTCAACATATTGAAGAAAAAATGGGGATTTACCTGTGCTTTAAGTTGTGATAATTCTGCTTTAGTCTTTTCATTTTTCAAGGTGCGCAAAGTACTCATTTTTCGAATCATCCAATCGATAAATAGAAACGTACAGAAAGCAAACAACATGATGTAATAAAGTGCAAATAAATACCCTGTGGTGGAGTCAAAAGTAAAGCGCACCGAATCTCCACCTTTCCATATCACTTCATATCCCACGATAAAAACAGGAATGAGAAATGAAATGATCAGCCAAGTAACTACGAATTTATTTTTTAGCATATGTTTCATCATACCACAAGATACAGGTATCTATCCTAATCTTCTTTTTATAGGGATAAACGCTTTATTTCTTAGTTTAAACAACATATAAGAAGGGATGAAACGACTTCGCACTTGTAATTCTATCGTTCTTTTCTACAAGATAGACTTCTATCCCAAACACTTGTATACGCTCTTTTTCACGCTTAGATTGGTCAAAAATAATTGTCTTATGAAAAAGAAAATATTACGGTACTTGAAACACCTCACATTGACGATTCTCTTTCTGCTGATAGTGGGCCTTGGTGTCATTTTGATGTTGAATGGAAGCGTGAATTACGGTGATCGTCCCGCTAAGAAAAATTGGGTAAAAGAAGGTCCTTACGTATTTTATAAAAACGATTCGTTGCTGGAGACTTTTTATATCACAGGAAATAAGGAATCAGGATTTACTTATTCTAAGGAGATACACACCATACAGGATACTATTCGCTTATCCAGTCATTTCAATTTGGATAGTACTTCCTTCGATTTTCCGCTTGACACCCGTGTTGAAATCCCTGCATCGACATATAATGATGGCGAAAACATTTTAGCAGTTTCAGACATTGAAAGCGGCTATAAAACGTTCAGGGATTTTCTCATAAGTAGTGCAGTTATCAATGACAAGTTGGAATGGACATTTGGTAAAGGGCACTTGGTGTTGGTTGGCGATTTTGTTGATAGGGGAAATTCTGCGATGCAGGTGTTGTGGTTGATTTACATGCTAGAACAAGCAGCAAAAAAACATGGTGGTAAAGTGCATTTTATATTGGGAAATCACGAGATCAAGAATCTTCAAGGAAATTTTATGAAGGCTTCAATGAAATATTTTTATGCAGCAGCAATCTTGGGTAAACAGCAAGTTGAGTTATATGATTCTTTATCGTTAATTGGTCGGTGGATGGAAAGTAAAAACACAATAGAACTCATCAATGGACATCTTTTTGTACATGGAGGGATTCATCCGGATGTGATGAAATATGATACGAATATTGATGCGATAAATAAGATCGTTCGCCATCGATACCGACAAGCTTATTTTCCCACGAGTGAAAAAGGATTGGAAGATCTACTGCTTTCTACGATTACTGGACCTTCATGGTACAGAGGATATTTTAAAGACGATCTGACGCAAGAAGAACTAGAAAAAAGTTTGGCGTTTTTAGGTGCACACACCGTAGTGGTTGGACATACAATACAAGGTAAAGTGAAGAAGAAGTATAAAGGAAAAGTGTATGCTATAGATGTCCCACATCCAAAAGACTATCGAAAAAGTTGGCCATTTAGAACATCGGAAGGATTGTTGATTGAGGAAGGAAATTACTATCGGGTATTGAGCAATGGAAAGAAAGTGGCATTATAAGTTTATAGGATGTGTAGTAATGAGGGCGCTCGAGCGCTCCATTCCGGGTTTCGCTAAGCTCATCCCGACAACATCTGGTTTGTATCAATACACGTTACCATACAACTACACGCTTAGAAAATCATTTTGACTTTAAGTAGTGACATGTCGGGACAAGCCCTTCATGCAGCTAGCGCGGGGATTTTTTGTTTGAAGTTTTGTTGGA
>JAHDGD010000183.1 GCA_020627825.1 Saprospiraceae bacterium | reverse complement strand
CTTTTATAGACAAAATACAGGCATTTTAGCAATTGTTGACTTACAGCCTTGATTTTTTGTTTCTTTTGCATCAAGGCAAAAGAAAAAACACTAAGCCTACTTTATAGCATCATCAATAAACCTATTTAACAAATGCTTACTAAACACTATTCGTCATTTTACATATGTTAGCTTTTTTTAAAGATTGACAAATCAAATGAGATTCACGTTAAAATATATTGAGCAACAAATCGAAGCATATTATGGTCTACCAAATAGGAAAGTAGCTACTGAAATAGGATAACCCTATCAAACTTACCCTTTCGTGGAAAGCTTCTTTTTCAAAGCCATCAATTCATCACGCAACTGGGCTGCTGTAATAAAATCAAGTTCTTTTGCTGCTTTTCGCATCCGAGATTCCGTTGTAGAAATTAATTTTTCCAATTGATCTTTATCCATATAAGCTACAATAGGATCAGCCGCTACACTTGGTTCCGTACTTTCTACATATGCTTTCTTCTTTCCTCTGATATCTAGTATCGAGCTTTGTTCTATGATATCTTCTTTTGATTTGAATATCGTCTTCGGTGTAATATTATGTTCCTCATTATACGCTATTTGTTTAGTCCTCCTCCTATTTGTTTCATCTATCGTAAGACGCATACTATCGGTCATCTTATCCGCATAAAATATTACTTTACCATTGGAGTTTCTTGCTGCACGTCCTGCTGTTTGCGTTAAGGAGCGTTGATTCCTTAAGAACCCTTCTTTGTCCGCGTCAATAATGGCAACAAGTGAAACTTCCGGCATGTCCAATCCTTCTCTCAGTAAATTCACTCCAATCAATACATCATACTCCCCTAGTCTCAAATCTCTTATGATTTCTACTCGATCCATTGTATCAACTTCCGAGTGAATATACCTACACTTTACATTCAATTTTGTAAGGTATTTTGCAAGTTCTTCTGACATTCTTTTTGTTAATGTTGTCACTAACACCCGCTCATCTACTTCCCTTCTTTTGTTAATCTCTTCAAGTAAATCATCAATTTGATTGATGGATGGCCTTACCTCTATGGGTGGATCTACCAAACCTGTAGGACGAACAACCTGTTCTACAATCTCACCTTCTGTCAATTCAAGTTCATAGTCTCCAGGTGTTGCACTTACATAAACTACTTGATTCGTTAAACCTTCAAATTCATTATAATTCAAAGGTCTATTATCCATTGCTGACGGCAGTCTAAAACCATGTGTTACTAAGTTGGTTTTTCTCGCACGATCTCCTCCCCACATACCTCGAACCTGCGGAATCGTCACATGACTTTCATCTATCATCATCAAGTAATCATCAGGAAAATAATCCAACAAACAGAACGGCCTTGTTCCTGGCTTCCGACGATCAAAAAAACGAGAATAATTCTCAACCCCACTACAATACCCCAGTTCTCGCATCATCTCCAAATCGAAATTCGTTCGTTCATGTATCCGTTTTGCCTCAAGAAACAAACTCTCACTCTCAAAATACTTAATCTGTTCTTGTAATTCGTCTTCTATCTCTCGAATTACCGTTTTTAAACGTTCTTTCGGCGCAACATATAGATTCGCAGGAAAAATAGCTGCCGCATCCATCTCTGTTATGCGTTTTCCTGAACTAATCTCCAACTTCGATATCTCTTCAATCTCATCCCCAAAAAATGTTACACGATAACCATAATCTAAATACGGCAAGTTAATATCCACAGTGTCTCCTTTTACTCGAAAAGTCCCCCGCTTAAATTCTACTTGACTTCGCGAATAAAGTCCTTCTACTAACTTGTATAAAAATGCATTTCGGCTGATTACATCTCCTTTTTTAATTCGTGTTACACCATCCGAATAATCATCGGGATTTCCCATTCCATAGATGCATGAAACAGAGGCAACCACGATAATATCTCTTCGTCCTGATAATAAACTTGTTGTTGCTCTCAACCTTAATTTATCAATTTCTTCATTAATCTGAAGATCCTTTTCAATGTATGTATCAGAGTGTGTTATATAGGCTTCAGGCTGATAATAATCATAGTATGATACGAAATACTCCACTGCATTATCAGGGAAAAATTCACAAAATTCTGCATATAACTGAGCTGTCAAGGTTTTATTATGTGTTAGCACTAAGGTAGGACGTTCTAGTTGCTGAATTACATTAGCCATGGTAAAGGTTTTACCAGAACCTGTTACACCAAGCAATACTTGCGCTGGCTCTCCGCTATGAATTCCATTAACCAATTGGGCAATTGCCTCCGGTTGATCTCCTGTTGGACTATATTTTGACGTAAGATTATATCCCATAAAGTAAAACTAACAAAAGCTTTGTTCAAGCGTTTAGTGTCTATTAAGAAAAATATAAATTGAACAATTTTTGTTTAGTATTTAAAGACAAAAGGTAATATTGCAATATGAAACCATATCTCATACTTTTCGGTTTGATTTTATGTGCCTGTGGGTCGGGGCCCAAAGGATCTTTCTCTACAACTGCTCAGAGCGATGCTCCTGACTATAGTAAAGAGGAAAACTGGTCAGCTTTGCCATGGAAAAAAGATTCTGCAGATGAAACTCCTCAAGGACTTATAGACAAACAAGATATGGCAGAAGTGGATGTCTTTTATGTGCATCCTACCACACACTTTGGGAAAGAACACCCAACGTGGAATGCTCCTATCAACGATGTAGAGATGAACAGAAACATCGATGTTCATGTCGTTCGAAATCAAGCAACTCCTTTTAACCATATAGGAAAAATTTACGCTCCGAGATATCGTCAAGCAGTCTATCAAGCCTATTTCTCCAAAGATACAGTAAGTGCTAAAAAAGCATTTGATCTGGCATATGAAGATGTAAAAAATGCCTTCGGATATTACATGTCACACTGGAATAAGGGAAGGCCCTTTATAATCGTTTCCCATTCACAAGGCACTACACACATGGCAAGATTGATAGAAGAATTAATCGATGGAAAACGACTTGAAAAGAAAATGATTGCTGCCTATTTAATAGGGATACCTGTTGATCTTGATCGATACGAATCACTTGGCCCATGCACCCACCCCGATGATACCAATTGCCTCATAGGCTGGAGATCATGGGCTTTTGGGTCCCAACCCAAATTATTAAAAAAGGAAAAAGGAAGAAATGTGTTGAATGTAAACCCATTGAGCTGGACAACCGACACCTTATACGTAGGTCCAGAATCACACAAAGGAAGTGTACTGATTGACTTCAATGACACACCAATTCCTGGCACACAAAATGCACAATTACACCATTCCATTTTATGGACTAATAAACCGAAATTTAAAGGCTCAGCGCTGATGCTGACAAAAAATTATCACCGTGGAGACATTAATCTTTTCTATATGAACATACGAGAAAACGCTACCCAACGCGTTAATACCTATATAGGCTTAAAATAAGATCAGCTTGGATATATATAAAAAACGATCTTACTGGAAAATCATACTTGCATTAGCGGGCATTACCATCATCGTAATCACCCTGCTATACTCTTACTACTTATCTTCCAATCTTGCGAAAAATGAGGATAAAAACGCACGTCTTTATGCCATTGCACTGCGTAACTTTTACGAAGATCAGGACCTCAATGCAAGTTTCGAACTGGAGCAAGAAATAACACAAAACAATGCGATCCCTACCATCATTGAAAGTGAACTTGGTGTACTCCAAGGCAGTAATTTCGGGGAAGCGAATAACAACGATCAAGAATATCTAAGAGCTGTTGTTGAGAAATTAGAAAAAAATGGATTTGAACCCATAGAAGGAGATGGATATGCACGTAAAATCTATTACACTCGAACCAAATTATATCGCTTAATTCAGTATTACCCGTATATCCAAATGTTAATGGTTATTTCATTTATAGGTTTTGGGTATATGGCATTCGGCAGAAGTAAAAAAGCCGAACAAAACAGAGTATGGGCTGGCATGGCGAAAGAAACAGCCCATCAACTGGGGACTCCTATTAGTGCCATTTTAGCTTGGTTAGAAAATCTTAAATTAACAACCAACGGGAATGAAGCTCAGAATGACATTATAAAAGAACTAGAATATGATGTCAATCGACTCGAACTAGTAGCCGATCGATTTTCTAAGATTGGTTCTAAACCCGAATTAACAAAATCGAATGTAATTCTCATCTTAGAAGACATAAAAGAGTATATGTCAAAAAGAGCACCAAGAAGAATGAAATTTGACTTTCCTGATCCTCAGTCTACTCCTATATTTGCTCAACTTAATGAACATCTATTTACGTGGGTCATGGAAAATCTTATGCGTAATGCACTAGATGCTATGGGAAATGAAGGCTTTATTAAAGCTGAAATTTCAGAAGATACGGAATGGATCAATATTGATTTAAGTGACACAGGGAAAGGAATTCCCAGCAATAAATTTAAAGCCGTCTTTCAACCAGGATATTCGACTAAAAAGAGGGGTTGGGGTCTAGGATTAAGCTTGGTAAAACGAATTATAGAGAATTATCACAATGGAAAAATCTTTGTAAAGAAATCGAAAATTGATGAAGGGACGACGTTTACGATTCGACTTCCTAAAACAGACTAATCTCTTTTTAGGGATTTGCCTTATGTTATCTGGAAGTTTGTGGGGGCAGCAACTTACCATACTAGATGAAGACAACACACCACTAGAAGGGGTACTCGTCTATGCTGAAGATAACAGTTTTCATTCCATCTCCGATTCAATTGGTGTTGTCCAATTAAAAGAAAACAGCAGCTTTCCCATTATCATTTCCTATCTAGGATATGTAAGCCAAACCCTAGATAAAGAAGAGTTAGTAAAACAAGACTTTATGATTACGCTTCTTGTTAATGATGAAATACTCGATGAAATTGTATTGATTGGTAGGACAAATATGGCAAGTGAAGATTTAGCCTATGAAACATCCATTATCCAAACGGATGACATCCTATTTTCTGCTTCGCAAAATTCAGCGGATGCTTTACAAAACAATTCCAGTGTATATGTTCAAAAATCTCAAATGGGTGGAGGAAGCCCGGTCATACGCGGATTTGAAGCAAATAAATTGCTACTAGTTGTAGATGGCGTTCGCATGAACAACACCATTTACAGAAGTGGCCATCTACAAAATGCCATCACAATTGATGCCTCTATTTTGGGGTCAATGGAGGTAATCTTTGGGCCAGGATCACTGATGTATGGAAGTGATGCGCTAGGTGGTGTTATTCATTTTCGAAGTAAAGAAATAGAGCTTTTAAAAGCGAATGAAAAAGCTTTCAATACGAATTACTATCTAAGATATGGAAGTAGTAATGAGGAACGCACTATGCATTTCGATTTTCAATACAAGAAAAAAAGATGGGGCGCTTTAAGTTCTGTGACCATTTCTGATTTTAACGATTTAAAAATAGGAAGAAATAGACAGTCGAAATATCCTGAAAATTATGGCCTTAGATCATGGTATGTCCAACAAGGAAATGCTTCGACAACAGATTCCATTATAACAAATGATCAAGCTTACATACTGAGATCTACAGGATATAGACAATATGACTTTTTACAAAAATTTAAATTCCAAGCGAATGAAAAACTAAGTTTCGTGTGGAATAATCAATTTTCTACTTCATCGAATATTCCGAGATACGACGCCCTTACTGAAACAAACAACAATCTTCCTCGATATTCATCGTGGGAATATGGTCCACAAAGAAGATTTCTATCTAGCCTTACCGCTAAATATATTCCTGAAAATCTTGAAATCGCTGATAAAATTCAATGGATCATCGCCTATCAAAATATAAATGAAGTCCGTCTGACAAGCTTTTACAAAAGCAGTATAATCGATGAACAAAATGAATTGCTTAACCTATTGAACACTACATTGGATGTTACTAAAACATCAGGAAGACATCAATTCTATTATGGATTAGATGCCAATGTAAACGACTTGAATTCAAGAGCCTTTCAACAAGAATATGCAGAAAATTTTAAGACTGAAAATGGAATAACACGTTATCCGAATGGGCTAGGACGTTCATATTCTTCTGGGGCTTATGCCCAATATTACTTTTTGTCTGGAAGTTGGTACAAATGGAATATAGGAACGAGATATGATTTTAATAGAGTAGACATACGCTTTCAAGACGATGGTTTTTTTGACTGGCCTGATTACTTTTATGATGGAGTAACCAATGTAAATCATGCACTTAACGGCTCGATAGGTTTTCATGCCACAGCCCAAAATGGTTTGCGATTGAGAGCGCTTGTAGGATCATCTTTCCGTTCTCCAAATATTGACGATATCGCAAAAATTCGATTGAACAATGATGAGATTTCTATACCCAATGATGCTTTGCGGCCAGAAAAATCTATAAGTAGTGAACTTACAGTTTCCTATAAAAAAGACAATTTTGAGTATAGTGTAACGGGATTCCATACGTATCTCACAGATGCTATTGTTCGACAAAACTTTACATTGCCAAGTGGAGAAACGCAGTATATTACTGCAAATGACACCTTTCAAGTTGTGGCTAATGTTAATGCAGAAAATGCCATAATCCAAGGTGTTTCAGCAAATATTGAACATCGACTATGGGATCAATTGATACTTGAAGGAAGTATAAATTTCTTACAAGGTAGGACCATAAATGAAGGAGAAGCTGATCAACCATTAGCTCATATTCCGCCTACTTATGGCCGACTCTTCCTTACATATGAACAGGAAAAATTTCAGCTGCGCGCAGGTATTCGGCATAATGGATTCAAGCCCATAGAATCATATGGAGGGTCTGTCGATAATCCTGAATTTGCAACGGCCAATGGGAGTGAAAGCTGGACTACATTTCACATCATGGGGGAAGTTTTAATCCATAAATCTTTCACCCTTCAAGCAGGTATAGATAATGTTTTTGATCAATTCTATGTCCCTTTTGCAAGTGGAGTTCCTGGAGCAGGACGACACATAAGTCTTACAATGAAAGGAAGTTTTTAATGGTATAAATGGGTATAATACCATTTAAATTCTAAATTGTCGGATAAATTCTTCTTAAAATACGTGATTTCTTCCTTAGAAAATATCGAAGTAGTTAAGGCTACTCCTCTATTTTATAAGTTGAACTCACCTTTTTGTAATTTGAATTTTTACCGACACTCTAAAATTTAAATGGTATAACTTATTTTTCAAATCCATATACATGAACATTCATTCCAAGATATGTCATACTATGTAGTTTATGCATGCCGTTTTTTTCAGCAACATGAATAGATGGATCATTCTGAACATGAATAATGGATATTAACCTATTAGTTTTAATCATCTTTAAGCCATATTCTTTCATTGTTTTAGCAATTTCTGT
>JAHDGD010000182.1 GCA_020627825.1 Saprospiraceae bacterium | reverse complement strand
CAATTTAGACTTACTAATAATTATGATTTTGTATATTTGACTTTGTGAGCTATAGGAGAGGGGGTGTTTCTTAGGCAGCAAGTGAAAAAAGAAATATGACATTCGAAAAAATAATTAGGAATGAAAGAAATACGCCAATTAATCAGAGAAATTATTCCAGTAATAATTGGAATTTTGATTGCCTTATTAATCAATAATTGGAATGAAAATAGAAAAGATAAAAAATATTTAAATCAGATTTTTTCCTCTATTGAAAAGGAATTAGAAGAAAGTAATGCAGATATAAAAAGAGCATTACCTAAGCAACAAGCGTTGCTTGATAGTATCGACATCCATTTAAACAATGACACAATGTCACTATTTGATCTTGCGCTGATTTCTAATGGACTTCAAAAGCCAGACATAAAAATTAATTCGTGGAAAGCCATTGCCAACTCTAAAATTGAATTAATAGAGTATGAGAAATTATCTGATTTATCTGATATTGAAGAAAGAAAAGAAAATCTGTATGAAAGAGTAGAAAAAACCTCTGATTTTCTATTAGTAAATATCACAGCCACAACTAAAGAAAAAAAAGAATTGCTCAAAATGATGACAATAGATCTAATGAATGCAGAAGTAAGGTTACAATCTCTAATTGAAGAAGTAATTGAAAAGTGAAGCCTGCTATGAGACTGAGGACTCCTGGAGAACAGAAATCAAGCCGAGCGCCCGAACAGCTACATAAGAGTGTATAGCAGGATTAACCGCCCAAATAAAAATAAAAAAACCCTTTCATCAATTCATTGGTAACAATATCCATTTTACAAGTAAATTAACCCATTTACACCAACTAATAAAGTATTATTTAGTATATTTGATTTTGTGAAGAAGGAAATAGGAGAGGTGCGTGAGTTAAGAAGTTGTGAGGCATAAAAACTAAAATAATAATGACACAATATATAAACAGGAATAATCCTGATAAATGGAAAGAAGACATTAAGGAATCCGTAGATTTCTATAACAAATGGTTTTTGAATTTTGCACCGAAGACATATAAAAAAACGAGGTTATTAACCACAGAAAAGGTAAAAGAAGCCTTAGCTATAACTAACAATCTATCAAAATTGACTTCCAAGATTATCTTAGGTAATCCTGAAATCCTTACAACTTTGAGAATGTCTACTTGTCCTCCAATTGCAAGAGACCGATTGATCGGTTTGGCTTATGCATCACCAAACCTCGTAAAGAAATTGGAACAAGGAGAGCTTCCAAAAAGAATGAAGGAAGAGAAAATGATGAATGAATTAGGACAAATTTGCAAGGTCATTCACAGGTTACTTGATAAGGATATATTTACTTGGCTATCGTCAAAAGGCAAGGTCAACCAACAAGATGTGAATCGGGCTGCTACTATAATAGCAGATCGACTTTGTGGCTCAATGGCAGACCCGATAATAAGAAATGAACAGGAAAGAAGGCAACTTAGAAGTATCGAGAAATGGTTAAAAAGGAAAAAATACAAAAAACTTGATAGCAAAAACCTCAAGGACTTTAGAGATATGCCTAACGGGACATTCATATTCCATTATAATGTCCCCATAGACTTGAATTCAGAGAAGAAAGTGAACATTGCGGTTGATGTACTTGTAAGCCCTTTTAAAACTAAAAAATCAAATATTCCAATATTGATTGAGGCTAAATCTGCTGGAGATTTTACAAATGTCAATAAAAGGAGAAAAGAAGAAGCTGTCAAAATGTTACAATTAAAGAAAACTTATGGAAATAAGATAGTATTCAATCTATTTCTTTGTGGATATTTCGATAGTGGTTACCTTGGATATGAAGCGGCTGAAGGTATTGACTGGGTTTGGGAACATCGTATTGATGACTTGGCTAAAATGGGAATATAGTGAAAAATAATATAGAAATATTAGAGGAAAGAAGAGTTAGATTTCAAAGCGATTTCGATTCTCGAAAAAGCAAGGAAGATCGAAATAGGCTTGGACAATATGCCACACCAAACAAATTCGCTAAAGAAATTCTTTCTGAGACAAAAAAGTATTTACCAGATAATAGAGAAATTACATTCATGGACCCTGCCTTAGGCTCAGGATCATTCTATTCAGCATTCTTAAGTGAATTTGAAAATAAGGCATCTTATAATAATTACGGAATCGAAATTGATTCTGAATTATCAGAGTATGCCAAGAGTAATTATGGTGAATTAGGCTTAAATGTAATTAACGAAGACTTTACAAATACCAATGCCAAAGAGATTAGCAAGGTTGACCTACTTGTAAGTAATCCTCCATACTCACGACATCATCATATTACAACAGAAATAAAAGCCAAAATTACATCTTGGGTTAAAGCCAAATATGGAATTAAAGTCTCAAAACTTTCAGGACTTCACTGTTACTTTATGTATCTCGCTCAACAATATTTAAAAGAAAATGGCATAGCTGTATGGTTAATACCGAGTGAATTTCTCGATGTTAATTTCGGAAAATCGCTTAAACAATACTTACAACAAGAAGTCCAATTGTTACGAATTCATCGGTTCTCTCCAGAGGATTTAAAATTTAACGATGCGTTAGTTTCTTCACTAATAGTTTGGTATAAAAACTGCAAATCTAAAGAAAACGCAAAAATCAACTTTACATCTGGACCAGATATTAGCCATCCAACTTTGCATAATAAAATAAAAATAGCAGAACTTAATCCCAACTATAAGTGGTCAAATCATTTCAGAGAATACGACACATCAAATGATCAAAAAAACAAAGCCGCGATTAAAGATTTATTTACAATAAAACGCGGAATAGCTTCTGGAAACAACAAATTCTTCATTTTAAGTGCTTCTGAAATACAAAAAAAGAAGATGCCTTTAAAGTATTTCAGACCAATTCTCCCACCTCCTAAAGGCATTGAATCTAATATCATTAAGTCTGATGAAAATGGAAATCCAATACTTGATGATCAACTATTTCTTCTCGATACAGATTTACCAATTCATCAAATAAAAGAAGAAAGCCAAGAACTTTATGACTATTTACTCTCAGGAATAGATGCAAAGGTAAATGAAGGCTATCTATGTAAAAATAGAAAACTGTGGTATTCTCAAGAGCAGAGAGAAAGCCCTCTTTATGTTTGTAACTACATAGGAAGAAATAATAAAACTGCACCGTTTAGATTCTTGCTCAATGAATCAAAAGCAATTACTACAAATTCATTTCTTGGACTTTACCCCAAACCAATTTTAAAAAGATTGAATGTTGATTTTAAAAATCTCCTAATTCAACTAAACTCTATTTGTACAGAAGAGTTAATTGCAAAGGG
This sequence comes from Saprospiraceae bacterium, assembly GCA_020627825.1. Classification (GTDB taxonomy): domain Bacteria; phylum Bacteroidota; class Bacteroidia; order Chitinophagales; family Saprospiraceae; genus JAHDFB01. The sequence continues at coordinate 4,074 of JAHDGD010000182.1, read as the reverse complement.
GAGAAGTTATGGTGGCGGAATGTATAAATTGGAGCCAAAGGAATTAGCTAATGTTGAGTTAGTATTAGAAAATGAAATATTACATGAATTAGAATTATCTGAGCAACTAACTTTATTTGAGCCAAAGGAAGAGTGCGCCTCATAACACGGCATGATCATGGAATGCTTCCTTTGTCGGCAAAAGAGGTAGGAGAGGTGTGTAATTAAAGGAATAAAAATAAGCGTTTTAAAAATCATTTGATTAAAAAATTAAGAATTCTTACCTTAAAATATATTTCGAATATGTCGCTTTCTGAAATCTCTAAAATTACTACTCAATTACTTTTAAAGGAACCATTCTATGGGCATTTTTTATTAGGTGTCCCCAAAGAATTGGATCGAAGAACACCAACTGCTTCTGTCTCTTTGATGCAGCAATCTATTATCAAGCTAAAAGTGAATCCAGAATTTTGGTCGAGTTTAAGTAATGATCACAAATATGGTTTAATCAAACATGAGGTACTTCACCTTGTCATGAAGCATTTCCAGATGGAATTGTTTACTTTACGAATGGATTTGCTTCACCACCAGATGTGAAATCAAGAGCACCGATTCTTTGGATTATCACTACAAATGGAATTAAGGAAGAAGATCAAGGTCCCAATAATATATGGTCGATGCTTCCAGGAAAGAAAATAAAAATGAGACATGAGTAAAAGTTATAAATATTATGGAATGAAATCATCCTCTAATGAAGTGAATGAGTTTGTGAAACATATTATTCACACCAATGAATTGAATGAAAAGGATGGTAGAAAGAAAACGCCGATCTGTATTTGGGGAAAACATGGAATAGGTAAAACCGATTTGGTGCAGCAAATTCCCAAGGAACTAAAATATCAATGGTGCTATATTGCACCTGCACAATTTGAAGAAATGGGTGATCTACTAGGAATGCCAAAGATAAAAGAAGGAGTGACTTCATTTGTCGCTCCAGAGTGGGTGCCAACAAAAGAAGGTCCTGGAATCTTATTGATTGATGATGTAAACAGAGCGGATGATCGGATTCTTCGTGGAATCATGCAACTGCTTCAAAACTTTGAATTAGTCAGCTGGAAATTACCACCGAAATGGCAAATCGTATTGACCGCTAATCCAGATGGTGGTGATTACTCCGTTACAACGATGGACGATGCTATGCTGACTCGAATGATGCATATTACCATGGAATTTAATGTAAAATCTTGGTCGAAATGGGCGGAATTAAATGGGGTAGATCCCAGAGGAATCAACTTTGTTTTGACTTATCCAGAAATAGTCAGTGGTGAATTAACGACCCCTCGCTCCCTGGTTCAGTTTTTTAATAGTATTCAAACGATCAAAAATTTGCAGGAAGAGTTACCCATGGTTTACAAATTAGCAGCTTCCTGTTTGGATGAAGAAACGGTTAGTACCTTTACTACTTTTGTTCAGCAAAATCTGACCAAATTGATTGAGCCAGAAAAAATCATCCATACCAAACAATTTGAAAGAGATGTCAATAAAGCCATTTTTGAAGTGGTGAAGGTGACTTCGATCTGCCTCCATAATGCCAAATTGGCGGCTATCCCTAAGGATCTCAATCAATTCAAAGATTTAAAAGTTTTGGATTTGTCTTGTAATAATATTGCTAAAATCTCAGGCTATTTTGGGCAGCTCAAACAGCTTGAAGAATTGGATTTGTCGATGAATATTTTTGAAACATTTCCAAAACAATTACTTAAAATGACGCAACTCCGAAAAATAGATTTTAGAAACAATAGAAATAAAGGTTTTATGGGCAGTCTTTCCCAATTAGACATACCAGAAGAGGCTAAAGAGGCATTGCCAAAGTGCGAAATATTGTCTTAATCTTAAAACAAGCTTGGAAGGTTTCAGCAAGAGCCAAATATTAATCATTAAACATTAATTAGGAGCTTCCTGCTGCGCTCGCAAAGCGAAGTGCTCAGCACAAGCAAGATATTCATCATTATGGAATACGTTATCCTTCTAAAAAAGGATTCTGTCGACTTTTTTGAAAATCTGTTAAATATTTTGATAATTTAATAATAACTTATATCTTTGCAATAGTTATAGTATTTTTATTTGACATGTATTTTTGAAAATACAATTTGAACGCTTACAAAGAAGAAAATTTTAAAGTTGGTTTGCGAATTTTAGTTTATGTGTATAGAATTTATGGATAGGTATTTAAAGCAAATTTTTTGCAATTATACACAAGGAGGCTGTCGAAAATCCTATAAAGAGTAGACGTAATTTTAAATTTTATAGAATGAAAAATTTTAACTCAGTATGCCAATTGGGCTCATTGATCTTAGTGTTATTTGCTCTTATCGCATCAACCAACCAATTATCAGCTCAAAGCCCTCTAAATTATGGCGATGTAATACATCTTCAAAACGCATGGAACAACTATGATGGTGGCTACTTGGACACTCGTGGTTACCAAAGAGATTATGCTAAAACAGGCAATTTCCTTTGTGTATCTACAGCTACAAGTAACAAAAGAGGTGGAAGTAAAAGCGGATCATGGAAAATTATGTCTGCATCTAACAAAGCTGACGGAAGTCCAGTATTAATAGGTGATGATGTTTATTTATTTAACCAGTGGAATGGAAACGGTGGTTATTTAGATACTCGTGGTTATCAAAGAGACTATGCTAAAACAGGTAATCACCTTTGCGTATCTACTGCTACAAGTAATAATAGAGCAAATGGTAGTGGAACTTGGAGAATCAGTTCTGCTTCAGGGAATGCAGCAGGAACAGCAGTGACAGAAAATAGTCAAATACACTTACAGAATGGCTGGGAAAACTTTGCGGGTGGTTATTTAGATACTCGTGGTTACCAAAGAGATTATGCTAAAACAGGTAATCACCTTTGCGTATCTACAGCTACAAGTAATAATAGAGGAGGAGGAAGCGGAACTTGGAGAGTAACTAAAGTTACAAGAAACACTCTCCATGCAGGCGAAAAGCTAGGCACTGGAGATAAGTTAGTTTCTGCTAATAGTGCTTATATGGCAATCATGCAAACAGATGGAAACCTTTGTGTTTATAAATACGAAAATGGAAAGCAAGGTGGTTTCGTTTGGTGTTCAATGAAGCATGGATTCAATGGAGGCAGTTTGATTATGCAAACAGACGGCAACCTCTGTGTGGTTGATAGTGGAGGAGCTTTTAAATGGGGTTCTTATCAAGTTCAAACTTATGCTTTGGGTGCCGGTCATAAAGCAGTCTTAACTGATTCAGGCAAACTTAATGTTGTTTCTTCTTCAGGAGAAGTGCTTTGGTCTAATTAACTATATCGGTGTTAACACAAAAAATCACTAATAATAAAATGGACTTTGAATGAAAATTCGAAGTCCATTTTTTTTTGCTGTTTAAGATAGATTACTTATCCATCAATTTATAGCCCACCTTGGCAGGATTTGTGAAAAGTTGATGAAGCTATTTTTTTGACTCGCAAGGCGAAAAACAAAGGCAATTGGGTAGCCTTTTAAAAAAACAACAAAAAGAATATACCATCATTTTAGAAATATATTTTTAAAATTAGTCAAATGTTTTTATATTGAAGATAAGTACTTAACTAATGAAAAAAGCTAGTTAAAAAAAATCAGATTCAATGAAATTTTACATTATAATGACAATTACATTGTTGTTTTCAATATCAGGAATATCTCAAGACACTTTTTTTCATTGGGCCATAAGTAATGGTGGTTCTTCAAGTGAAAAAACATACTCAGTTTCTACTGACCAATCTGGATATGTTTATATAACGGGTTATTTTGAGTCAACTACTGACTTTGATCCAGGAACATCTGTTTTTGAAATAGAGCCAGTTGGCACTAAAGATATGTTTATACAAAAATTAGACTCTTTAGGGAATTTAGTTTGGGTTAAGTCAATGGGGGGGAGTTTGTCTACTTGGGGATGGTCAATAGCAAATGATGCTTTTGGAAATGTCTACGTTTGTGGTGGATTTTATGGATCGTCAGATTTTGATCCAGGTGTAGGATCAGAAATACGATACTCAGCTGGTGATTATGAAAATCAT
>JAHDGD010000181.1 GCA_020627825.1 Saprospiraceae bacterium | reverse complement strand
TGGTTTTAGTTATGCAAAACCATTCTTTGATAAGCTGGAAAAAGAAGAAAGAGACATAACAGAACAGGATAAGATACTATACTCCCTCTGTAATCCTCAACGGCTTTTGGATATCATCCGAAACTTTACCATTTATGATAAAGGAATAAAGAAAGTCGCTCGATATCAGCAATACTTTGCCGTAAATGCTACCAACCATAAAGTGCAATCTCTTGATATTACGGGTAAGCGACAAGGAGGCGTCATATGGCATACACAAGGAAGCGGCAAAAGCTTAACTATGGTGATGTTGGCTCAAATACTGGCTTCCAATAAGAACATCAGCAACCCCAAGATCATATTAGTTACAGATAGAAAAGATCTCGACAAACAGATTTCAGATACTTTCAAGAAGTGCGGCAAACCCGTGGTACGTGCTAAAACAGGATCGCATCTAATTGAGCTTTTATCCGATAAAAACGACTTAATAGTGACTGCTGTCATTAACAAGTTTGAAGCTGCTGTTAAGAAATTAGACCCGCTTCATTCTGCAGACATATTTGTGTTAATTGATGAAGGACATCGTACTCAATACGGTACTTTTAATGTGAGCATGAGACGTGTATTTCCCAATGCCTGCTTTATAGCCTTTACGGGAACTCCATTAATGAAAAAGGAAAAAAGTACCGCACATAAGTTCGGTGGCTATATCGGATTACCCTACACGGTTTTGGATGCCGTCGCTGATGGAGCTGTTTTACCTCTGTTATACGAAGGTAGGCACAATCAATTTTCTATAAATGAAGATCGATTAAACAGGGGATTTGACTTGGTAACAGAAGGGCAAGAAGAATATAAAAAGGCAAAGCTCAAGCAAAAAATCAATACTGTCAATCAAATTAATAAAGCAGACCAAATTATCGAAGAGCGAGCTTGGGACATATGTAAGCACTATACAGATTTTTTTCAGACGGAGCAAGATAAGTATAAGCCGAAAGCTCAATTAGTTGCACCCTCTATTAAAGCTGCCTTACAATATCATCACTATATCAAAGAGATTGGTAAGATGAGACCTGACCTTAAGGTAAGCTCTACAGTAGTAGTCACACGAGGCGATCAGCGTGAAGGCACTGAAGATGCTTATTATGAAACCAATGAGGATAAGGAGCGAGAGGATAAGTACTTCAATGCTATGATAGACAAATATGGTAATCTAGATGCTTTTGAAGAAAATACGATAAGTCAGTTTAAAAATGATGCACATCCAGAGATCATTATTGTAGTGGCTAAATTGTTGACTGGTTTCGATGCTCCTAATAATACAGTCTTGTATCTATGTCGATCCCTAAAGGAGCATACACTACTACAGGCTATCGCCAGAGTGAACAGAGTCCACCCTGGAAAAGACTATGGGTATATTATTGATTATTATGGAAACTTAGAAAGTCTGGACGATGCCTTAAGCACTTACTCCGGTCTGAATAATTTTGATGCTGAAGACTTGGAAGGAAGCATTACCAATATCTCAGAAGAAATTAAAAAACTACCACAAGCTCATTCGGATGTATGGGAATTGTTCAAAGAGCTTAGAGATAAAACTGTAGAAGCATCAGCCTATGAAGAACATCTATCACAAGAAGATATCAGAAATAAGTTCTATGAAAAACTAAGTGTATTTACCAGACTATTGAAAATGGCTTTGTCCTCAGTCACTTTCGTAAGTAATACGGATTCAAAAAAGATTGAAACATACAAAAGAGATGCACGGGACTTTTTAAAATTACGAACCTTAGTTAAACGGAGATTCAATGATGAATTATCGTACAAAGAGTTTGAACCTCAGATACAAAAGTTGATTAATAAGCACATTTCAACAGAAGGTGAAATCTTGAAAGTAACCGAGATGGTCAACATCTTTGACAAAGAAGAACGAGAAGCAGAAATCGAGAAAATAACAGGAACAGCAGCTCAAGCGGATCACATAGCAAGCAGAACTATAAAGGCTATTAACGTCAAAATGCAAGAAGATCCTATTTACTATAAAAAACTTGCAGAGCTCATCAAAGAAACAATTTCAGCATACTATCAAAAAAGAATTAGCGATGCAGAATTTCTTAAACGGGTAAAAGAACAACAAGAAGAATTCTTAAATGGTAGATCAAATAATGCTCCAAAAGAATTATCAGGCAATGAAGCGGCATTGGCATATTATAATTTTAGCAACGATATATTTGACAATGAAGAACTATTAAAAACGCCTTTCCATATTGAAACAAGTCTCACTATAGATTCAGTAATCAAACAAAACATCATCGTAGATCAAAAGCAAATTATTGATTGGGTTTCCAATCAAGACATACTTGGAAAAATAAACATAGAATTAGGTGACAAGCTATATGAACTTCATCAAAAGTTTGACCTCGATACAGATTGGACAAAAATAGACTCACTTATAGAAGAGTGCTTAAAAATTGCCAAGGTCAAATTTTCCTAATGAAGCAATCGGTAAAATATGGCACCGCAATCATTGAGTACAATCTTGAATACTCAGATAGAAAAACATTAGGCATCAAAGTACATCCTGATAGCAGAGTGGATGTTATAGCTCCTACAGATTCAACTAACAATAAGATTAAAGAAAAGGTAAAATCTAAAGCCCATTGGATTTTAAAACAACAAGACTATTTTATTTCATTTAGACCGCTGACACCACCAAGAAAATACATTTCAGGTGAAACACATCTCTATTTAGGAAAGCAATACCGTTTAAAAATCAAACAATCAAAAGATGAGTCAGTCAAATTGATTGGTGGTGACATCATAATCAAGACAACTATTGAGAAGGACAAAGAAAGAATCAAAAAACAATTATCTCAGTGGTACGAATCAAAAGCGAAAAAGCATTTCAATGAAATTTTCGATAAATGGATTTCAATCTATCCTTCGAACAAATTAAAGAATCCAATCTTAGAATTACAATGGATGAAAAAGAGATGGGGAAGCTGTGATCAAAAAGGTAAAATAAAACTAAACATAGACCTCATTAAAGCTCCAAAACCATGTATTGAATATGTTATGGTTCATGAAATCTGTCATTTGACTTATTTGAACCATAGTAAAGACTTTTATAAATTACTTGACAGGAATTATCCAAATTGGAGAAAGGTAAAAACAAGATTAGAGCATTTTATGGCTTAAAATCCCTCGCAATTACAAGCACACTGCTGTCCTGGTGCCTCCGGACGACAGAGAGCTGCAAGCCAACCCACGGAACACCGAAGAAAATGAATAAATTAGTAAACAAGAAAAGGAACGCCAGTAGGTAACACATGGTGATCACGACATACCCTTCGGGATACGCCGGATACCATCATTCCGTTAGTGACAAATTGAAAAATGGAAAAAGAACTTTTATATTTAATTGTTGCTACCATGCTGAATGGTATGCAAGGCGCAATAGACATTAATCACAACATTTATATTCCTTTCGAGTATACCAAATTAGTACAGGTTTCTCCTCCATAGAAGTAATTCTTTGATTGTTTTAAGGAGAAACTTACTTTTGAGTACACACCAAAATAGGCAGCTTCTGCTACGGCAAATGCAAAGCCTAATTCCAATTCTGCCGGCTTCTTTTCTTTGGATTGTCCCAGCATACTATTGGTGAAAATACAAAAAAACGCGATGGCTAAAACCCTCTTAATTGAAAACATAAGGTAATGCTTTTTCATAGCTTGGAAAATCTGAACGAGTATGACCAAACCTTTCTAATAACTCAGCATAGAGTGTCAAGTTGGGATATTCTCTAGCCAAAAGCCTATCGTTCATTTCTGCAAATGAGGCTATCATGACTCCGCCCTCCAAAGTGCCCATGGTTGTATAAATTTTCACATCAAGATCAGTATGATCTTGAGCATAAGATTCTTCAAATTCGAATATTGAACCTGAATCATACCAGAAGGAGGCAGCAACAGATATAAACTTATCGAATGGATTAGTATCTCTGTCTTGGAATAATGCAAATAGTGTAATTAGTCCACCTAATGAATGACCAAGAAGCGTCTTGTTATTCGATCGGTCAATATTGTATTTATTTTCAAGTTCTGGAATTAGTTCGTCTTTTATATATTCATAAAAGCTTTTTGCACCTCCTGCCTCATATTCCTTATAATCCTCAGAACATGTAGGCGTATGGTCTCTAATTCCTTTTGGATCATTTTCATATCCTATGCCAACATAAATGACCTCAGGGATATTATTTTGGGCTATTTCATTTGAAATGATGCTAGACATCGTTTCAAATTTTGAATCACCTGAAAGACCAATAATTAAAGGATATTCCGAATGATCTTCAGCATAGTTTAGTGGCAATAGACGTAAATTTTAAACTCATCATTGACTATTTGCGAAACACTATTAAAGCTTTCAATAGTTCCGATGACCTCATAATCATATGGACTACAACTCAATACAAAAATAGTGATCAAAGGGAATATCAGCTTTTCATTTTCATTCTTTGCAGTGACCAGCGTAAAAACGTTTTTTCACTTTCGATATTTTGAGCGTTCGAATTTGACAAGTTTGAGCCTTTACATTCATCCGAAAATAATATGATCAGTTAAGAAATAAGCTGGAGGCGATAAAAGTAAAATGTTTAATAAGACTCATTACTTTTTAAAGATTGGAAAGAATACTTCTGAGATTTTTCATTGATTCCTTCAACTCATTTTTGATTCTCAAATAATCAGCTTTGATGTAACCAGTATACATTTGTTGCACAATAAAGGCAGTTTTCTAATTACGAATCAATTTTTTCACCCCTTTGCCATCGGCTGTTTTTACAGACAATAGGTAGCTTCCTAATGGTAGTCTAGAGTCAGTTTTAAATTGTATGGAATGAATGCCTTGTGACTTGTAAGCATTGTCTAATTGTTCAACAATTTGGCCATGAATATCTAATAGCTGGATATCTACAGGGCCAGCGGTTTTAACTTGATAACTGATATTGATCGATTCAGTAAAAGGATTTGGGAATGTTTCTATGGTGACCAATGGAGCTTCGTTTTTGACAGACGAGGTTGTACCTGAAACCACTCGAACACTATCCATGACTATGTCTACAATGGGACGATCATTGGCACCAGTCGCCACTTGTCCCATAGCTTCGATTACCTCAATATTTTCAATGCATGCGCCAAAAACAGCATAGTTTTGATCCAGCGAAGGAAGCGCGTCTAGACTAAAATAGAATTGAGATCCGGCACTGTTTGGTGCTGATGTTTTAGCCATAGCAATAACTCCAGTAGAATCATGATTCATGTCAGGGTGATACTCATCCATAATTGTATATCCTGGTCCGCCAAAGCCTGTCCCCAAAGGGTCTCCACCTTGAACCACAAAGCCTGCTATTACTCGATGAAATATGATGCCATCATAAAACTCAGCTTCCGTCAAGTCGATAAAATTTTGAGCGGTGATAGGCATAAGATCTTCTCTAAGTTCGACTCTAAAATCACCCATGCTTGTATAAAAGTCAATTTGCGTTTGAGCAGAGCCTAGATAAGAAAGACAAAGGACAAAGATTAGTTGGATATATTTCATTTTGTTTTTTTATTGATTATAAAATAGCTAAAGGGCTTGCTCCTTCAGATGCTTTATCATTTAGAACTTACTTTGGATCTGTATAGCTGGGCAAAATTAATTCTTAAAGCTAAAATGGGCAACAATGCTGTATAATTCGAATTATAATTTGTTCGGTAAGTCTCATTAAAATCTGCAATATATTGATTCACTTTTTTGCGATGAATAAATTTGTACGAAACACCAAAATTTATAGCAACAGCAGGTTTAAACTTCAAGGAATATTGAAGACATAATCCTACATTAGCAGCACCAAAAGACTTATGACTCCCAATGGGTAATTGCTTGGTGTTTTTATTTAAATTAAGGAAATGATCTCGACCAATCTGGAAAAACGAAAAGGGTGTAAATCTTTTTATTAATGCCCGTTTAAATGTATATCTAGTTCCCAGAGTTGGTGGATGAAAATGCAATAATTGGCTCATCCCAAAGCAACTATAAATAGTCCATTGCTCCTTAAGTTGATATTCTAGTTTAAATCCCGCAAAAGCATGATCCACACCCATGCCAAAACTAACAAAGAATTTTTCTTTAAAACCAACTGGCTCCTCTATAGATTGAGCTTGCATTGGCTTAGAGGAAAAGCAAAATAAAATTAATGATAGATAAGCAAGATATTTCATAGAATAGTCTATTTCATAAACTAAAATAGTGAATTATATTGGTTCCTTTTATGCGCTGTGGTTTTATATGAGGCATGCTATATCACATGCTATATCAGAGCAATTTTATCCTAGCTAATATGGTTTGATTAGGCGAGTGTTTTGATTCTTATGCAAGAATGGTTTTACAGCCACTTTAATTTCTTTTTCGATGATCGTTAAAAATCTTTTTTTCGCTGCATTTGGATGACTCACGAGACCAATTTCCCGCACCGGAACTGGGCTTTCCAATTTATGGATGTATTTTTCTTCGATTAGATGGCTTCTCTCTAGCGCCAGTTTTGGAAGTAGGGTAAGGCCTTTATTCATTTTTACTAATTCTATGAGCGATAAAATAGAACCACTATTAAAGACAAGGTTTGGTTGAGTCCTTTGTTTTCTCCGTAGGTGGCATATTTTCTCTATTTGGTTTGTCATACAATGACCTTCTTCTAATAACCACAAGCGATTAACATCTATCTCATTGATGGCATATTTTTTATTTTTTTTGCCAATGTTGTGTGTATCATAAAGCAGGAACTCTTCTATAAATAAACTGGTCTCAGTAATACCTGGATCATTGATGGGAAGGGAAAGAATACCTACATCTAGTTCTCGACGTTTTATTTTCGCAACAATGTCCATTGTGGTCATTTCATTGATGCTAAAAACTATGCCAGGGTGTTTCGACGTCATTGTTTGCAAAAACAAAGGAAGTAAAAATGGGGCTAGGGTGGGAATAATACCAATATGTAAAGTGCCGTGAAATTCTTTTCGAATATCTTCAATACGCTCTTTTAAATGATCGTATTCATTCGATAGTAAAATAAATTGGTCAATTAATTGGAGACCTTCTTGGCTTAGTTTTATCGGTTTCGTTTTTCGATCAAATAAAATCAGATCTAATTGATTTTCGAGTTTTTTAATCATGGTACTCAAGGTGCTTTGCGTAACAAAACAACTTTCCGCGGCTGCACTAAAACTACCTGTTTTATGCAAGGCAAGCACGTATTTTATTTGATTATATGATATTGATGGTATCAATAGTGTTATAATTTATATAGTTTTTATAAATACATAAATACCATGATATTTGCACAAAACAAAATAAAAGTAATATGGATCATAGCAATGGAGATATAA
>JAHDGD010000180.1 GCA_020627825.1 Saprospiraceae bacterium | reverse complement strand
CACGTACGGTTCTGTGAGAGGTTTAGGGGTGAGATTCCCCTTTACCTACTCGACTCTCTTTTGTTTATTGATTCATTTTTCATTTGTACGGGTCTTTGTGGGTTAGCTTGTAGCTCTCTGTCGCCCGCAGGAACGAGGACGTCAGTGTGCTGCAATAGAAGAGCTATTTGTTTAGTGTTTTAGCTTTCTTCTGCTTCCTTCTTTGTTCACTCGTTTTCAATATTTCTTGGTGTATAATTTTCATGTGTTTTGATATTTGCTTTTTTATGGCAGGTGAGTTCATTCCTTCTTTTACTTCGCCGTCCAAATTAGAATATTCCTTTTTTGCTGCGTTTAATGCATAGGATAGAAAATTTCTCTTACCAAAGTGGCTATATCTGCTATATATTTGCTGCTTGAATATCTTATGTGATTTAGAATTCTTGCTGTAAGACATCCCGACGGTTTTAACAATTCGTGCTTTAAGTTTTCTAAAATATCTTGACAGGCTTCCTGGTCTTATAAATATCTTTTGCCCGTCGAATTCAAATCCTAAATATTGTAAATTTTTAAAGTTTGAATTTGTGTTTGGAAGTTCTTCAAAGTCAGTCGTGTCTTTATTATAATGCCTTTTGAATCCTCTTACTTTAGCTTGTAGACTTAATTTAAAATCTATAATCTCGGTCTTTTTATCTTGGATAGTTAGTTTGTATTTATCAATCATTAGATTCATGACATAATTCTTGAGTTCATTCACTCTGTCGGTATCGCAAATTATCAGTAGATCGTCACAATATCTTCTATAGCTAAATCCTTCTTTAATTGCTTTTTCATATAGTTCTTTGTCGAAGTCAAGTAGATATATATTAGAGAGTAAAGCACTAATTGATGAGCCTTGCGGTATTCCATTTTTGCTTAATGATCTATCTTTATTTCGGTTTATAGTTATTAAGTTCATCTTTCGTAGATAACCCATCTTTTCCTTATAAGAGGGACCTGCAAGATCATTAGGAATTAAATCAAGAATCGAATTGTATCCTTTGGGGGCAAATTTTCTATCGGGATACTTTTTCTTCTGTTCTTTTTCAATAGCTTTTAGATTGATATCGAAGTGCTTTAAGAACGAAATGTAATTTATGTAACTGTACTTGGTTATAGTTCTAAAGATATGATATTGGTCTTTTGGTAACTCATCTAAACCAATTACTTTAAGCCACATTAATTTTAATACTCTATGATCAACATGATCAAAGTAACCTTTTATATCCAAAGCAATTGCTGAACAAGTTCCTTTCGAGTTTACTCTTGCCTTTACATTGTCAAATGCTTCTTTTGCAAATTGGATATTACATTTTCCATTTAAGTCACTTCTGTAAGCAAGAATTGGATCGCTAAAGTTATGATCCGTTATATATTTTTGATATTTCTTGTTCAGAGAATAGGAATAGAAACCTAAGATGTAAGTATCAAAATGACTGGCGAAAGATATAGGTCTTATTTTGGTTTCTAACTTATACTTATCTGACGCTTCTTGGTATCTGTATCGAGGCGTTTTCTGCAGTGTTTTTAAGAAAGGAGCGAAGGCATGATTCGATACTTTTATTCCTGTCGTATCAGATAGTATTGCTTTTAGCTTGTGCTTGCTTGAAGGGAAATTGAAAATAGGATCTACGTGAGGATATGATTTTACTTTATAACCGTCTTCAGTTTTTTCTATAAATTCATTCCAATTTTCTTCGGTGTATAAACTCATGGTTATTTTTTTCAATGGGAGCTTGGACCATGGATGTACCTTTCGGCACCATCATACAATGTCCCCCAATCCACAGAAGAATTACACTTCTCAGGGGTCCTATCTCCATCCCTTGGTGGATCATATTTCTATGCCACACTACAGGTTTCAACTTCGGCATTTCTGCCTCAAACAACCTAACCCGAATTTACACTCGCGGTTTTAAATCCTTGAAAATCAAGGGTTAGGGGGTATTAGAACAAGATTAAAGTTATGGATTTGATGAACTTATTTCTCAACTTAATTGTTATATTAAGTATAGTGGTAGATTACCACAGGACATTCATTCTCCTCACAGTGTCGGTCTCCAGATTGATTCTGGGAGGACTAACAAAGTTAAACTTCAAACCAAGGAATCTCTGTAAAAGTATTTCCAAGCTTTAATAAAACTATTTTCAATTAAGAAAAGTTCCTAACTATATCAATTATTTTGAAATGCTTCTGTCAATACTGCCTGCATTAGCATTTGAGCATGAGCTTGGCTATTTTGTATTTCTTGTTCTAAGGAATTGCATTTTTTCATTAAGCCTTCTACTTTTTCTATGATTGCATTTTGCTCGGATGCCGGAGGGAAAGGTATAACCGTGTTCTTAAATTGTTCATGAGTGATACTTGGAGAATTAAATCCATCCATATAGCCCAAGTATAAATCTTCAATGTATTTTGATAATAATATCCAAAATACATATTCATTTCTTACAAGTAAGCAATCAAATACAACGAATCCAGTCGATCCAATGAAATTCTCCTTTTCTTCATTGACTATGGCTAAGTTGTTCAGATATGGTCTAACTAAAGAATATAAAATTTGCCCTTTTTTTAAAACTCTTCTTGCTCTTGATGATAATTCACGAACAGGTAGTTGCTTTGCTGCTTTAATTTTTTGGGTTTTATTATCTATGGCTTCAATATCTACATAATTGATAATGTCATTGGGATTAAGTTTTTTTTGAATATCTAAATTATTTGTATTTATAATTATTTCACCCAACTTACACCAAGCCCAACGTTTAGGTAATTGAAATGGAATTTCCTCTTCGGTGATAGGAGGAAGAGCTTTTTCATTTTTTATCTTCTTATCTTTTACTAACTGTGCCTTCTTGGTATAAATCCGCCCGAGTAATTCTCTTGCTGATTCTGCCTTAGGATTGTTTTTTCGCCAATCTTTAGTAAGTTTTCCTTGTATAGCTTCTTGGAGGATTGATTGCTTGAGTTTTGATAGTAAGCTTTCTTTTGTTAGTTGTTCAGATATAGAATCGTTTAAATCTTCAATTTCATTAAATGCGATTAGTCTTTTTTTTTGCTTATCTATATCTGGCAAAACAACTTCTATTTTTGCAAGATCTGAGAAGTATAATCTTTTACGAACAGCTCCAGAAGCATTCTTGTTAATTGCCTCTATGCCTTCATCACTTTTGAGTAAAAACAATAAATACTCAGGAAGAATATCCTCCGAACAAGAAAACACAATATAGTCAGGACTTACAATTCCGATATGGGTATCATCAAAAGCATATCCAATAGATCCTACATTGACTCTCATTGGGTTGTAAGCGAACCAACCGTGTTCAATTTTCTGATATCTACTCAAATCAGCAATCCTTTTTGCAGTTGATAATTTTAAGCCAATTTTATTGCTTACACCAATCAAATCTAAGTTGTTTCCATCAGCTAATCCAATAGGATTTCGTTGTTCTGTAAGAATTGATCCCAGTTTCACTCTTCTCATGACAATTCTTCTTTTAATGCAAGAATACAGTCAGTTATCTTATTCTGAGACTTAATAAGTTTATCTATTATTTCAATACTTGATGAATATTCTCTTTCTAATACTTCGCTTCTTGGATTTTTAATGTCTAAATCCCATTCCTTTAAATCTTTAGCGTTGACTTTCCATGCTTGATCATTTTCCTTACGATTATTCCACCATTTAAGTATTGGATCAAACTCATGAAATTGAATAGGTTTTGTTTTGGAGTATGACTTTTGACCTGCTGGCAATTTATGTTCATAATACCAGATGTCCTTAGTTTTACTTCCTTTTTCAAAGAACAATAAATTGGTACTTACGGTAGCTGGAAAGAATGTACTTTGCGGTAGCCTTATGATAGTATGGAGGTTACAGTCGGTCAAAAGTTTTTCTCTGATTCTTGCTTTGACGCCACCACCTGTAATAGATCCGTCTGGTAAAACTATTGCCCAGCGTCCTTTGGGTTTTAAAAGTTGCAACATAAGTATCACAAACAAATCAGCCGACTCTTTGCATCTGTAAATGGCTGGAAAGTTAGTCTCCACTCCATCTGCAATACTTGCTCCAAAAGGAGGATTAGCTAATATAACATCAACTCTATCTTTTGCTCCAATACTGTTGTATTCCTTCTTTAGACTATCCATGTAATGATAATCAGGAATATCCATTTCATGAAGGATGAGATTTGTTAAGCCAAGAACATATGCGACAGGTTTAAATTCCCATCCTGTAATGCTTTTTTGTAGGATGTGTTCGTCTCTAACGGTGTTTACATATTGGTCTCTTATGTGATCTATTGCAGCTGTCAAGAACCCTCCGGTACCAGCGGCAGGATCAAGTACTTTTTCGCCCAATTTGGGGTCAATCATTTGGGTCATAAGTTGAGTAACCGCCCTTGGAGTATAGTATTCTCCTTTATTACCTGCATCACGGAGTTCAACCAAGATACTTTCATATATGTCTCCAAATATGTGCTTGTCTTCAGAATTGTTAAAGTCAATCTCATTCAACTTATTGATGACTTTTCGCATTTCATACCCTGACTTCATGTAGTTGTTGGATCCTTCAAAGACTTCTTTAACTATGGAGGCTCGCTTAGGATTATTCGTGTTGGATAAATTCCTAAGTGAAGCAAATAAACCTCTGTTACCTTCTGCATTGCTATCTATAAATTCCAATAGTTCATCGCCAGTAATTCCTTCAGAATCGGTTGCCCAAGTTCTCCATTGAAATCGCTCTGGGATTACAGATACATTATCATCTTTGGTGATTTCTAATTCTTGATCTTTATCATCAATGATTTTAAGAAACAACATCCATCCCAATTGCTCCAATCGTTGAGCATCGCCAGAAATCCCTCTGTCTTGCCTCATAATATTTCTGATGCTGGATATTACAGCTCCTACATTTGCCATTTACGCTACTTTGTATAATTCGTTTTCTAATTCTTTAATCGCTTTTAAATACTCGAGTTTTCCACCAAATGCTTTTACAAGTTCAAGGGGAGTTCCTAATTTATTCAAAGGGTCCAATTTCAGTACTTCAGTACTTTCTATTGTGATTAAACCATCTTGAGCATATTTGTCCAATAGACTATTCAGAACTGCTTGTGCTTGCTTTCCATATTTTGTAAAGTAGTTCCGTTCTTTAACATTGTTAGCTCTTTCTTTCCTTGTTAGAGGTTTTGATTCATAAGCTACGTGGCAAATTAAATCGAATGGATCAAATTCCTTACCAACCTCATCTTGCAAAGCTTCAAAGAATATACCTTGCTCTTCTAATTCATTTACGATTGCCTTTTTCTTATCTGCCTTATTCCATGAGTTTAGGAAGTCCTCTAATGTTTTATATTGATTAGTTATGTTCTTCTTGGTATAATCCTTTAATGACTCTGTAATAATCCTTCCATCATTATCTAAGTATTGTACTCGTTCATTTACAATTTTTACTTGGACTCCATCTATTCGAATTTTTTCTCTTCTTAGATCTTCTATTATTTCTCCACCTCCTTCTATGACTGGGAACTCGACTTCTTCGCCACCAAAAACATCTGTTATGATATCATCTGTAGTCTCATCTTCCAATCCATCGAGATCATCATGCTCTCCAACTTCTTTAATCATAACTGGATCACCATCAAAGTCAGGGTCAGCAAATAAATTAGTGACATTTCGGAAATCCATAATAGTAAAATACGTTTTACCATAATCTTCATTTATTCTCGTTCCTCTACCAATGATTTGCTTGAATTCAGTCATTGAGCCTATATTACTGTCCAACACAATAAGTTTACATGTTTGGGCATCTACCCCTGTTGTCATTAGCTTAGAGGTTGTAGCTATCACCGGATAAAGCTCACTTGGATTAATGAAGTTGTCCAATTCACGTTTGCCTTCTTCATTGTCTCCAGTAATTTGCATTACGTATTTATTGTTCTCAGCAAACAAGTCTGCATTTGCATTTGCTAATGCCGTTCGCATTCCTTCAGCATGTTCTATATCAATGCAGAATACTATGGTTTTGGCGAATCTATCGTATCCTTTTAAAAATTCAGTTATCTTTTTTGCAACAAGTTTTCTTCTATCTTCTACTACAATGTTTTTGTCAAAGTCTGTTCTGTTGTATATTCTGTCTTCTACAGGATTTCCGCTTTTGTCTAAAAAACCTTGTGGTGGTCGCCATCCTTCAGCATCAATATCCAAAGTAACTTTCACAACCTTATATGGTGCAAGGAACCCATCATCTATTCCTTGTTTTAAAGAGTATGTGTATATAGGTTCTCCGAAATATTCAGTGTTTGAGACCTCAGTTGTTTCTTTTGGGGTTGCAGTCAATCCAATATGTGTAGCTTTATTGAAATAGGCTAAGATTTCTCTCCATTTACTATCTTCTCTTGCACTACCTCTATGGGCCTCATCCACAACAATTAGATCAAAGAAGTCAGGGCTGAATTGCTTGTACGCATCTTCAGATTTACTATCTGATAAGCCTTGGTAAAGAGCCAAATAAATATTGTAAGCTGTATCTATCTTCTTTTTCTTGATTATCGTCAAAGCATCTTTGAAATGTCGAAAATCTCCACGAGCTGTTTGATCGATTAATGCAGTCCGATCAGCTAAAAATAAAATTCTTTTCCTGGCGTTACTCTTCCATAACCTATAAATGATTTGAAATGCAGTATAGGTTTTTCCAGTGCCAGTAGCCATTACAAGTATGATACGGTCTTGGCCTTTTGCAACCGCTTCTATAGTTCTATTAACTGCTATCTGTTGATAATACCTTGGGCTTCTTCCCGAGTTATCGTGAAAGTAATCTTGTTTTGCTATTTCTTCTACATCATCTGTTTCAATGCCTTTATATTTTTTATACTTCTTCCAAAGTTCTTCTGGACTAGGAAATTGGTCTAATGTTAGCTCTTTTTCAATCTTGCCATCTGTTGAAGTCTTATCGTGAAAGTAGAAACCATCACCATTACTACTAAATACACAAGGGATGTCTAAAGTGTTAGAATATCCTAATGCTTGTTGGATTCCACTTTTTAGACTGTGTTTGTTGTCTTTCGCTTCAATAATTGCAATTGGAACATTTGGTTTGTAATACAGAATATAATCTGCAAACTTTCTCTTTCCTCTTGCTGTTAATTTACCTTTTACATATATACGACCATCAGTGAAGAAAACTTCACGACCCAATTGTGTTTGTTCATCCCATCCCGCTTTAATTATTGCTGGCGTTATAAACTTAGCTTTTATATCTGATTCTGATAGATCCTTTTTATTCATGTTAGACAAGGTTCTTTTTTAATTGTATTAGTTCTTTAGCCTCAACATCTAATAGTTCAGCTATTTGAAATAATACTTCAATACTTGGTTGTCTTCGGTTTTGGACATAAGAGTTTACCATATTGTAACTCTTTC
>JAHDGD010000021.1 GCA_020627825.1 Saprospiraceae bacterium | reverse complement strand
TAGCCAAATGGAATATAGACTTCCTACAGATTAAAAAAATAGGGTAAATCGGGTTTGGGAAAAGTCTAGACTGTTAGCTACGCTCACTGCAAAGCGTGCCATGTGTTTAAAATCAATTAAAACAGTGAAAGTAAGGTGGGTTTGACGGAGTAGGTGCGCAATTCAAGAAATACTATATTCCAACACATATAGTATGCTTAAATAGTATTTTTCATGTGTTTATACATTAATGTATGTACGATCGATACAAATTAAAGATACCATTTTATTTTTAAATGTTGCCTACAGAAGTTTTTTTTTAACCTGAATTATGTATTAACCTGAGTTCGGGATTACTAGTTCGCAATTGATTGTATTGTATACAATTGGTTATCAATTGGTTACATAGGATTTGTGCAATTTTGGATTTTAAGAATCAATCTTTGGTCTACAAATTTTAAGGGAAATCAAAGTATTCCACTTTCTTCTACGTTGTTTTATTTCAATGTGGCTCGCCACATTTTCAACAAAACATCTTGAATAAAGCGTTTCCTTTAATTTTTGCTTTCGCAATTAATCCCGAACTCAGGATAATAGAACTTCGTGATGAGCCCTGAAATGCCGAAGAAATTACAACTTTTGTAATTGAAGAATAGTCCTTTTAATGGTGAAAGAAAAAAAGTTGTCTGAGCATTTGCTTTGCAGGCATTTTAATATGCATAGAGCTATGATGGGCTGGGAGAAAATACTAAATATTTAAGCTATAAGAAGAATTTGGCGCAGTTTCAAGACCACAATAGCGTTGTTTTACGCAAAATTCAGACTTAAGTATGTATATGAAAGGCAATTGTAGAAACTCTTTTTATTCCATCACGATCTTCAAGCGTCATCTTCTTAGCAACAGGGGATTGAAAGACAGCTTCAAGATCTTTGACATGCCCCATTGGTATTTTTTCCTTTTTACAAGTATCTGAAAAAGAATGCAACGGAATCTTGATTATCTCTGTAGCTAAAACGGATAAGAGTTCCTTTCGATTTTTTACCCGTTCGGCATTTGAATGAAATCTATTATCTGCGGCGATGTTTTTTATTCCAAGAACACGACATAAACTATCAAATTGTTTATCTGAACCAATCGCTAAAGTGATCTCTTCACCGTCTGATGTGTTAAATATATCTCCGTAAGGAGCAATGTTGGGATGTTTTGTTCCCATTGGTTTTGGTACATGATCTGCTATCAAATAATTGGTGGCTTGATTGGCCAATGAAGCAATTGCACTTTCTTCCAGCGAACAGCTTATTTTACATCCTTTATTTGTTTTGAAACGTTCAAGTAAAGCAATTAGAATACCTTCTTTAAGTTGATGAGCAGCTAGAATGTCAATAAGGGCAACAGGCATTCTGGCTTTATGAGTTTTATTAAGGCCACACATACTTAAATACCCTGTTTCAGCTTGTAATACAATATCATACGCTGGTCGATATGCATCTTCAGCAAATCCATTTAATTCGGCATAAATCAATTGGGGGAATTGTTCTTTTATTTGCTCATAAGCTACCTTGAATTTTTTAGCTGTATGGACATTGAAGTTACTAATTAGTACATCTGCTTCCGCTAATTCATTTTGTAATTTTTCGTAATCCTCTTTGTTTTTTAAATCCCAAAACACAGATTCTTTATTAAAATTGATGGAATGATAATAAGCAGCAGTTTTAGATTTATCTTCTGAAGAAATGTGCCATTTTCGGGTAACATCGCCTCCTGTCGCTTTATTTTCTACTTTTAGTACATGTGCTCCTAGTTCTGCGAAAAACATACCGACAGCAGGTCCGGCAAGAACTGATGCTATTTCTACTATTTTTAAATTTTTAAAAATTTCGCTCACCTTTTTATATGTAAGTATACGAAGTATTGTTTGTTTGCTCTTGATTTTTGGGCTCAAGCCCAAAAAATAAAATAATTGCAAAATAAAGATAGGGCCTCTTCTTTTATGAGTCAGCAATATGATTTCATATTCTTTTTGGGCTTAAAGCCCCAAAAAATAAAAACACATTCTATACCTATCTCACAATCAAAAGACATGCGCTAAAATAACATTACCTCCAAAAGTTCTTTTGCCATTTTCTACTGCTTCAATAAATGTCAATTGGTCCAGTGGCCCAGTTTTGTAGCCAGCAAATATACTCAAGTCTATTGTAAAATGATTCGCTAAAACTCTTCTTAAGCCTAAGGAAGGAAGCATGCGAATAACATGTTCTGGTGAATCTCGAATTGCACCAAAATCAAATCCTTCAAACTCTCTACTAATAGCTATTGAGAAATAATTTGCAGAATTGAATGCTGTATTTTTTCCTTTTGCATGGCGTTTCTTTATGTTGTAGTAATATCTTGGTTCAACATGTATTCTTGGTGAAAAAACAACATTGTCCAAAGCAAAATCTTCGTCACCAATGTACGAGCGATAATCTATTCCGACATTCAGTGTGACAGGAGAAATTATACTCCATTCGTACCCATATCCAGATCCAAGGAGAAGTGGCATGTAAAGTTTATGGACATGCTCTGTTTGTTGGCTAAAAAGAAAAATTGGTAATAGAAAAGTAAAAAGAAATGTGGAAGTAATATATTTCATGATGAGTTGTATTAGTGTATGGTAAAGATACTATATGATTTATAAAGTAAAAGTGAAAAAGAAGTTAAACTAGGAATACGTAAAAATAGGAGGTAAGACTATGATCTATTTGTAGACTTAAATATTGCCTTCATTGTGCAGTATATAGGATAGGTATATATTTACTGCTCATCAAGATCATAATATTTATGCATTTCTATTTTAATAAATCAAGAGCAATCAACCTATTCATTATTGCGTTTTTCGGTCTATGTTTCTCTCACGCTCAGGTAGAGAAAAGACCATTCGATTATATGGATGTATTCGATTTACAATATGCTAGTAATCCGAAGATTTCACCTGATGGGAAAGAAATCATATATACTAGGAATTCATTTGATGTGATGAAAGATCGGCGTGTAGGTGAATTATGGATTGTGAATAAAGATGGTTCTGAACATCGCAAGTTGACGAACTTAAAATCAGGTGAATATGCTGCATGTTGGTCACATGATGGTAAGCGCATTGCATTTGTAAGTCGAACAGAAGAAGGTTCAGAAATTCACGTTTTATGGAAAGAAAGTGGTGTGATAGCAAGTATTTCTCAGTTGAGTAGTTCCCCATCTGCCTTGATGTGGTCACCTGACGATAGTTACATAGCGTTTAAAATGTTTGTTTCAGGCAAGGGGCCTAAACTCGAAGTGCCCAGAATAGCTGCACCGAAAGGAGCAGAGTGGGCAAAAAAACCGAGATTAACAACTAGACTGAATCATGAAGCTGATGGAAGAGGATATTTAAAAGATGGATTTACGCATATTTTTATTATTCCTTCCAATGGTGGAAAAGTAAGGCAATGTAGTACAGGAGATTTTAATTATTCTGGAGGAATTTCATGGATGCAAGATGGAAAGCATATCGTCTTTTCAGCAAATAGAGAACAAGATCGTGAATATCAATTTCGAAACTCTAATATTTACAAAGTTCATATTGATACAAAGGAAATTACACAAGTTTCAGCAAATTTTGGCCCAGAATATAGTCCAAAAGTATCTCCTGATGGTAAGTGGATAGCTTATTTGGGGTATGAGGATAAAATCAGAACCTATCAGCTAACTCAGTTACATGTTATGCAAAACGATGGTTCACAAAAGACGATATGGACGGGAGGATTAGATAGAAGCATAAAAGATTTTCAATGGAGGAAAAACGGAAAAGAAATTGTTTTTAGTTATGACGATTATGGTGTAACAAAGATCGCATCAGTGAATTCAGCTGGCTTTCTTAAGCCAATAGCTCAGGATATGGGAGGCACTACAGTAGGAAGGCCTTATGCCAGTGGCCAATTTGATGTAAGTGAAAAAGGCGCAGTAGTTTATACAAAGACAAGTACTACTTCATTGTCGAATTTAGCCATTGTAAATAAAAGAGGGAAGGAATTACAATTGACCGATCTGAATCAAGAATTAAATAACATTGTTGAATGGGGAGAAGTTGAAGAGATCAAGTATCAATCTACAGTAGATAATAGGGAAATTCAAGGATGGATTATTTATCCACCAGCATATGATAAAGATAAACCAGGACCGCTTCTTATTGAAAACCATGGAGGTCCTATTTTAAATTATGGAGAAAGGTTCAGTGCAGAGCTTCAGTTGTATGCATCAAAAGGATATATCGTTTTTTATCCAAACCCTAGAGGTTCTACAAGTTATGGAGAAGAATTTGGTGACTTATTGTATAATAATTATCCAGGTGATGATTATCAAGATGTCATGGATGGAGTTGATGAATTAATTAAAAGAGGAATCACAACGGAAGATCAATTATATGTAACTGGAGGATCTGCAGGAGGCATAATGACGGCCTGGATTATAGGGAAGAATAATCGTTTTCAAGCAGCTGTGGTGCACAAACCTGTGATGAATTGGATAAGTAAGACCTTGGTTGCAGATAATTATTATGGATATGCAAATTACAGATATCCAGGTCAGCCGTGGGAAAACGTCGATAATTACTGGAAGTTTTCACCTATCTCACTAGTGGGTAATATAGAAACACCTACAATGGTAATGGTAGGTATGAATGACTTAAGGACTCCTCCTAGTGAGGCGAAGCAATTGTATCATGCCCTTAAATTAAGAAAGATTGAAACAATGTTGGTTGAAATACCTGGTGCGTCACATGGGATTGCTTCACGTCCAAGTAATCTAATTAATAAAGTAGCATACACCGTCGCATGGTGTGATAAATATCGAATAATAGAATAAAAATTGTTAAGAAAAAATGTGGGGTTGAATATCTGTTAAGTCTAAGCAATAGAAAAGTGTTAAAATTTAGATTTCTTAAAGGAACTTTTTTTCACACTTAACTATTAACTTTAGAGTTACACATCTTAAAAAATTATATTAACTCATTTTCAAACAATTTTTATGACTACTTTACTTGACAGTGCGAAGTCAATGCTTACAGATGCGGTAATTAGCAAAGCATCATCATTAATCGGATTGGATTCCTCATCTATGGGGTCTGCAGTCGGTAAATTTTTACCTGCAATTATTGGAGGACTTATTTCTAAAGGGAATACAGAATCAGGAGCAGCAGGGTTATTGGACATTTTTAAGAATAAAGGTCTTTCGGACTTAGGAATGGATGACTTAATGGATGTGATGGGAAATCCTAATAAAAGTAAATCCATGTTAGAATCAGGTGGGGATTTACTAGGAAGTATTTTTGGTAACAAACAAGATAGTATCCTTGAAAAATTAATAGGAATGACTGGTATTAAAAAAGCTGGTGGTTCTATGTTGTTGAAATTTTTAGCACCAATCGTGATGAGAAAATTAGCAGGAATGGTTTTCAAAAACGGATGGGGAGCAAAAAAATTAAGCTCTTATCTTACAGATCAAAAATCTAGTATATCAGGACTTATACCAGGTATGTCAGGGTTAATGGGATTTGCAGATTCTGCGGCTTCAAAAGTAGGAGCTACTGCAAGCGCTGCAAGAGGAGCAGTTACTTCAGGTGGAAACGATGACAATGGCGGTGGAGGATGGTGGAAATGGTTGCTACCACTTCTACTGATCGGTGCTGTATTATTTGGATTAAGTAAAGCTGGAATTTTTGGTTCAAAAGATAAAATGGCTGATGATGCAGAAGACAAAACAGAGATGACAGGAGACGCGACTACAACTTCTGGAACAACAACTACGACAACAGATATGTCAACTGACGGTGGTTCTTCTACAACAACTTCTGGAACAACAACTACGACTATTTCTGTTCCTGATGGAGGGTATGATCTTTCAAAAGCAACTTTGAATGCAAATGGAGATTTCGTTGATGCTGATGGAAATGTAATTCTATCTGGAAATAACTATGCACTTGATGCTGATGGTAACATTATAGGTGAAAATGGAAGTATTTTGGTAGAGGCGTCAAAAGTTCCATCTACTTTATTAGACAGAATTAAAGCTTTCTTAGGTAAATACAGCGGTACAAAATTGATGTTGAATGATGCTGGTGACTTAGTTGATGCTGATGGTAATATCATTTCTAAAGCTGGAGAGTTCGAAGTTAAAAACGGATTTTTCTACGATAAAGACGGAAATAAATTAGGAAGAGCTTGGGCAAAATTTGTGAACATGCTTAAAGGTGCAGCTGGAGCTGTAACTGATGCTGCTGGTGCTGCTGCAGACGCTGTTGGTGATGCTGCAATGAAGACAAAAGAAGCAATGACCGGTTTATTCACTGGATTGATAACGAAGAAAGAAGGCGCAGCTACTAACTATATGTTACATGACATCGAATTCAATGATGAAGGAACTAGAATTACAAACTTTAGCAAAAACGAAATTGAAGGTCTTGCTGAAGCATTGAAAGCAAATCCTACAGGAAAAGTTGTCGTTCAAGCATATACGAATGACGGTGGTGGAGATATGAAAAATAAGGCAATCTCTAAAACAAGAGCAGAGATCGTGCATAATATGCTTGTAACTTTGGGTGTAAAAGATGGTCAAATTTCTTTCAAAGGAATGGGAACTGGTGATAACAAAATTGAAATCGCATCCAAGTAACGATATAAAGCGTAAATAAGAAACTACAATAGACGAAATGGAGCGTCTTTATCCACTGGTGATAAAGGCGCTTTATTATTTTTATTTGGGCAGTTATTTAGGAACAGTTATTCAGGCTGATTTATGTATTGATTCAACCTTGTCGCTTCCTTCACCTATTCGGGTTTACATTCTGTGCTCTTGAGTTTGGTTTTTCAATGTGCAATCCTGATTAGATTGAATGTATAGCCTTGAAGGTCAATTCTATAATGAGGGTGTTCGTGATCTCAAAATCAGATTCTCAATAGGTTTATTCAGTAAAAATGGAGTACAAGTCGATCTCTTCTTCCGTCATATAATGTATGGATGAAAAAGGAGCTGCATTTATTGTAAAATAATAGAAATCCTCAGCTTCCTGCTGGGTGAAACCTATATTCATAAAATATTCGATGTAGGGAAGATGTTCCTCATGGCCCTCTGGAAAATCCGTAGCTTCGTCAGTGCCATTACTCCAAGAATGAACACCAATCATTGTTCCTCCTTCACTTGTTCTATTTATACCTGCTAAAAAAAGATCTACACCTCCTGAAGCAATAACAGCATTTTCAAGAAGATGTGTCGACATCCCTTTCTCATGTATCATTAACGAGATTTCTAAGTTGATTTCATCATCATTTGATCCAGGAATTTCTTTGATCTGAATGTCTTTAAGTAAGGGGTAATCTTCAAGCATCAATTCAAAGTCTTCTATTGTTGAAGTGGAAACTACTCCATCAATTTGGACAGTTTGTTCATCCAAAACTTGAAAAATTCCGTAAACATCCGTTTCATTATGCTCTCTACAACTAGTACATACCAGAATAGAAACAGATAGAAATAACACTTTGAATTTCGAGGATAATGACATATAGATGAATTTATGAAGATAAATTTATTGAATTAATACAATTTAGCATTTTAATGGTATGACCTGCATTATACCATATGAAATCTTTTCTTTTTCATTTTAAGAATTATTTTTCTATGGCATTTAAGTCTTGATTGCGAAGTTCTATTTGATTATGCAGGTTAAACAGTTAAACTTTTTTTACCTTTAGCCTAGTATATATTTGATCGCCTTTTTTTATTATCTCTTGTCAATTCTCTAACTACATCAACAAGGATCAAATCAAATATTTATTGAAGTTTTGATGTTTTTAATACATCACAATACAGGAATGAAATTACAAAACATATTAAATTACAATGATGAATAAGTTGTTTTTATTTTTTATCGTCACATTTGCCGTATTAAGCTGTGGTGATAAAGGGAATAATGGGAACGGAGAACCTTCAACGAGTATAGCCATCCAAGACGTTACACAATTTGAGACAGAAGAAAATACGATGTTTTCATTCGAAGTTGTACTAACGGAAGCTTCTGACCAGGAAGTAACCGTAGAATATGAAACAGATGGTGACACGGCAGAAGAAAACGATGATTTTATTCCTACAAATGGCGTGTTAACCTTTGCTCCTGGAACAACAACATTAAGCATTGATGTGGAAGTAATAGGTGATGAAAGTAAAGAAGGTGATGAACAATTCTTTATGGTCCTTTCCAATGCTGTCAATGCAAAAATTATAAAGGCCACAGGTACAGCTACTATCCGAAATGAAGATACCGTTTTTGAAATTCCAGAAGATGGATATGCAACACCAGACTCTTATGGTGGATATACCTTAGTATGGCAAGATGAATTTGATGGTACAACGATTAATTCGGATGATTGGACACATGAAATTGGTGCTTCAGGATGGGGTAATCAAGAGTCACAATATTACACAAGTAGTCCAAAGAATAGTTACATCTCCGATGGAAATCTAGTCATTGAAGCAATAAAAGAAGATTTCGAAGGAGCTCCGTATACATCAGCGAGAATGATTACAAAAGATAAACAAGATTTTACTTTTGGTCGTGTTGATATTCGAGCAATATTACCAGAAGGCCAAGGAATATGGCCTGCACTATGGATGTTAGGAGATAATATTGATGTTGTAGGTTGGCCGCATTGTGGAGAAATTGATATTATGGAATTAGTAGGTCACGAAGCTGGCACGGTACATGGAACTGCTCACTGGGGACCTGAAGGGAATTCATGGAGTTTCAATGAAGGAAAAGCTTATTCTTTATCAGGAGAAAAATTTATTGACGAATACCATGTTTTTAGTATCATTTGGGAATTAAACAAAATATCTTGGTATGTTGATGATGTAGAATATTTTACACTTACGGATCAGTTAGTTAATGGAGATTATCCGTTCAACGCACCTTTCTTTTTTATTTTTAATATTGCTGTAGGAGGAACATGGCCTGGATATCCAGATGCAAGTACTGAGTTTCCACAGCGCATGATTGTTGATTATGTCCGCGTCTTTGAAAGAAACTAGAACGAAGTTTTTCGTTGTCATTCTATGTGTATTTTTTTCTTTTTGGGCTCGAGCCCAAAGTCTATTAACCACTAACGGAACACAGATTGTTAATGAACAAGGAGAAGAAGTTTTACTTCGTGGAATGGGACTTGGTGGATGGATGGTTCAAGAAGGCTATATGCTGCAAACAGCTGGTTTTGCGAACCCACAACATAAAATTAAGTCCTTTATTGAAGACCTTATCGGTGAAACTGAAACAGAAGAATTTTACTCGAAATGGTTGGCAAATTACATGACGAAAGAAGATGTGGAACAATTAAAAGAATGGGGATTCAATTCGGTTCGTCTGCCCATGCACTATAATCTGTATACGCTTCCTATCGAAGAAGAACCAATTCCCGGAGAAAATACATGGCTTGAAAAAGGCTTTGAATTAACGGATTCATTGATTTCTTGGTGTGCAGCTTATGATATGTATGTAATCCTTGATATGCACGCCACGCCAGGCGGACAAGGTTACGACGAAGGTATCTCTGACTATGATGCAAGTAAACCTTCTTTGTGGGAAAGCCCTGCAAATCAAGAAAAGTTAGCTTCATTATGGAAGCAACTGGCGATTCGATATAAAAATGAAAAATGGGTTGCTGGATATGACTTAATTAATGAACCCAACTGGAATTTACCTGGAGGAACCTTATTAAGAGAAGTGTACGAAAGAATAACGGATAGTATAAGAACCGTAGATCAAGAACATATTTTATTCATTGAAGGAAATTGGTTCGCGAATGATTTTACTGGTTTAACACCTCCTTGGGATGAAGAGATCGTATATAGTCCACATAAGTACTGGAGCATTAATGATCAAGCATCTATTCAATGGGTGTTGGATATACGAGATGCCCATAATGTCCCTTTATATCTTGGAGAAAGTGGTGAGAATTCGAATCAATGGTTTCGCGATGCAATCGCTTTATTGGAAGAGCATAATATTGGTTGGGCTTGGTGGCCATTAAAAAAAGTTGAGGCTATAGCTGGACCGTTATCTGTGTCAAAAACAGAAGGGTATCAAGCCATCTTAGATTACGGGAATGGATCAGGTCCGAAACCCTCTGCTGCTGAAGCAAGTGATGCTTTATTCGCTTTAGTGGAAGATTATAAATTGCAACATTGTACTGTTGAAGCGGGAGTAATTGATGCCATGTTCAGACAAGTGCAAGAGGAGGGGAGTATTCCTTTCATCGATCATTATATACCGGGAAGGATTTATGCTGTACATTATGACTATGGTCCCAATGGGGTAGCCTATAAAGATCAAGATGTTGCCACCTATCATGTGAGCACGGGTACGTACACGGCATGGAATAATGGATGGTCATATCGAAATGATGGTGTTGACATAGAACCTACAGAGGATGTTCAAAATGACGTAGGATATAATGTAGGGTGGACCAGTAAAGATGAATGGTTGAAATATAGCATGACGGATCTGGAAGAAGGTAGATATTCGATTAATGTTAGAACTGCGGCAGGTTCGGAAGGCGGACGGTTTTACTTTTCGGCAGATGGTGCCATAATTAGTAATACGCCTTTTGTTCCTTTTTCAGGAGGATATCAAAATTGGCAGACCACAGCTGTACATAATATACCGATCTATGAAGATACTGATCACATTGCTTTTCATATTGATGGAGCAGGATATAACGTAGGTTGGTTTGAGTTTAACAAAACAGGTGAAATATCTGATGTTGAAACTCAATTTGTGTCGGGAACAGTTGATAGCAATACTGTTGTTTCATTTAATACTAATAAATATCTTTCCTTTGCCACGAATACACTTAAAAAGGAGGATTTCACTGTATACATCAATGATGTAGCTTTTTCAGTTTCTGAAGCTAACTTTACTCAAGGTGAAGTACGTTTTATTGATTTAACGATAAATGAGGAGATCATCTACTCAGACAAAGTACAACTGAGTTATACTGGTAACACCATAGTGTCAACAGATGATGATCCTTTGGAAGCATTTGATAAAAAAGATATCAAGAACAACCTGCCTTCATTTTTTACGATTCCTACTCGAATCCAGGCAGAAGAATACATTTATCATGAAGGAATTCAACTGGAAAATACCACTGATGTGGGAGGAGGAGAGAATATTGGTTATTTGGATGTAGGGGATTTTTGTGATTATGATGTTTATATTCCTACAGGAGGAAGTTATCGAATCAAGTTCAGAAATGCGTCTGATGGAGGATCAGGAGGTCTTGAGTTGATCTTGATTGATGAAGAAAATGAAGAAACAAAGATAGAGGAAGTGCAATTCACTTCTACAGATGGTTGGCAAAATTGGACAACTACTGAATCTTATGCCATTTTGCCAAGTGGAAGATATACTATGAGATTGAGAATTACACAGCCATTATTTAATCTCAATTGGATGGATTTCGATTTTCTTAGTACTACGGAAGAAAATGAAGTTTCAAGCATTGAATTATATCCGAATCCTGTAGGACCATATTTATTTTTGGGCTCGAGCCCAAAAAAATCGTTTAAAAAAGTAGAGATAATAAATACAAACGGACAATTGGTGTATAGTGAAACATCACCTGGTCATTCTATTGCAGTTCAACAACTTGTTTCAGGGTATTATGTGCTTAAAATTACAGATGAAAGCGGTTCTATTTGGACTCAATCATTTGTTAAAAAATAAGCTGAAATTATTATTTTATAATTTAATCTGCTTGAAAGTGTATGCTTCCGAACCAGCTTGAATACGGAAAGTATATAAACCTGCAGGCATATTTTTCATTTGAATACCTACCTGTTGATCTCCTTCAACTAGTATAATTTGTTCGACATAAACCTTTTCGCCAGCAGCATTAGTAATGGTTAAATATGCAACCAGATTTCGGTCACTGGAGAGCGATAAAGTAGCCGTTTCGATTACTGGGTTAGGAAGTAAAACCACATCACGAAGCGATTGATCAATTTGCACAGTCTTTATAGATGAATACTCAAACGATCCATCTATATTCTGCATTTTAAGCCTATAATATATTGGCATATTATATAGAGGTTGACGATCAATATATGTGTAGTTTCCTGGACCAACTGCATTCTTTATCCCTATTGATTCAAATGAAATTCCATCTTTTGATCTTTGTATTTCATAGGACTCCAAATCAAGTTCATCAGCTGATGTCCAAGATAATTGTACTTCGTTTATAATAGGAGTAACATCAAATTCAATGAGATCAGCAGCTAATGGAGCAACATTGTTTACCCAAACGGAATAGGATCTTGGAGGTAACTCGAAGTATAATTGGTTTGATCCATTTACAATAGCAACTGGAAAATTTGATCGTCCAAGAATATCTGTAAATTGATCACCAATGTTAACATTGGTCATATTGATTTCATGGTCAACTTTAAGAGTTTCGCCTGCAAAATTAATCGCAACAATCACTTCTTGACCACCAATGCCACCTGAAAGTTGATACAATAAAGTGGTATTCTCGAAACCTTCGATATAATTATGTGCATAAGGAGTTCCTATCCTGTTTAAATAATCAGCACTTGATGATTGATAAATGTAATCTTGATGAATTTGCATCAATTCATCAATTTCAGCTTTTAAAAATAAAGAAGGTGCATGTGGAATATCCGATTCGAAATAGTCAGGGTAAAAAACACTGGGAAGACCTATCTGATTATTGGTAAGAATGTAAGCATACGCTAACATAGGGTCATTTTGCACAGGTTGGCCTTCTTCTCTGAAATCGTGATTATTTACAAATGTTACGACGTTGGAACTTGAGGAACTAGATCCATCAACCATTCCAGAATTGAATACATTTCGAACATCATATCCGAAGTTGTCGCATGCTGCTTTTAGTGCATCCCTCATTGCGAAATCAAATGCACGCACCTGTATACTTGAACGTGTATCAGCATCCATGAATGATTCTACGGTCGCTACCCAATTGCTTAAAACACCTGCATTTCCATCAAAGAATTCGCCTACAACCATCCCAGGATCTATTGATTGGTCATGTAAATAGTCCATAAGATCACCGGTAAATTCATGATTGAAATGTTTCACAGCATCCATACGATATCCTCTTATTCCCACATCTTCCCAAAGCCATTTAGACCATTCATTGAGTGTGTCTTTTACTGCTTGATTGTACCGTTGGTCATAATCGTAAAAAAACCACATCCAATCCCAGTCTCCTTCTAATTGCGTAGGATTCCCATTGGGTTTAAAAAAGGTATAATCCATGCCACCTCTTCCACTTGGCATGTTGGTAAAATCTGTATAGGTTTGATACCGAATCTGACTTTGAATATCTGCACTTCCATCCCACAATCCAGTGATGAAATGGTCTGAGTAATTACCATTGGGGTTGGTCATGTAGATCCATAGGGTATCGCCTGCAGCATTAAAGTCACTACTGCCAACTGAAAGAGCAAACTCATCTATTCCGCATCCACCACTGCAATTTCCTACATTGTCAATTGCAGCTATCATATCTACTCCTAATTGAATGGTGTTGTTTCCTTGCCCGCAATCGCCACCTCCATTTCCACCACTGCTTTCATCTTCAGAATCTGCTGATAGACCTTGAAAACCAGTGGTGTTCGTTTCCATATATAAGGTATATTCTTTTCCATAATAATTAGGGTGTTTCGATGCAGAACGGATTTTAAAATAATAGGTGCCAGCACCGTTGCCAGTACTACCACCAAGTGGTAAATAACAGCGAAATCGGTCAGAAGGAAAGGCATTATCTCCGCTATTTACTTTTGTGCAATTAAAATTTTCAATCCAACCTTCAACGGAAGGATTTTCTTCTGGAGCACCTCCATCTCTGTGATTGTACACCACATCTGCAACCGCTTGAATTCCATTAGCATCAAATGCAGCAATTACATCATCCACATTAGCTCGTGTACCGAATCCTGTAGCTCCTCCACCTTCTGGGATACCCAAATCATAAAGATCTTGAGGATCATATCCATTCGAATTATCTCCAAAACTAGCTCTTGAAAGTGGAGGTAACCAAACATATGTAAACCCAGCGGCTCCTAAATCAGCCGCTTTATTTTCTAGAGTGTCAGCCCATAATGCACCGTTCGCAGTCTTGGGGTAATCCCAAAACCAGCCTTGCATCATAAAGTCCTGTGCGCTTAATGAATAAATTGAGCCTATACAAAATGAAATTAATACTATGATTTTATTCAAACAATCTTGACACCTTTTCATACGCTGTTTTTTAAGAACCCATTTGGGTGTTTTTTTTAGGTAATTTTGGTTGTTGATATCCAAGTTGTAGTCAATATGACTTGCCTGTTGTGCAACCAAATACCTAAATTAAAAAGTTTTCTTTGATTTTTCCAGCTCAATTAATTCCAGCTGAAGTTAAAAGGGGTGTATAGTATTCAAATTTAATGAAAAACTAATATCTTTATACATAGAAAATGTACATATATTTTATGTTTTATTATGTATGCTTTATTTTAGATTACACATCCATATTCCAAAAATATTCAACGAACTGCATTAAACCGAAAGCAATTTATTTTGATTGTATAATTGTATGATAAAATGCCAACCTATTAAAATTGAGATGATGAAAAATGTTACCAAACTACTTACACTTTTATTAACCTTTACAGCTTATTTAGGAATTGCACAACCTGACTATGTGGGCAATCGTTTTCCCGATGTGGGGACAATAAATGAAGGAGAGAGTTTTACTATTTATGTCCAAGTATATGAACCGGGGATAACAGAACCAGCAGGACAAGGTGCTGGAATAGATTGCGAGATTTATTATGGAGAAGTTAGCATGGTTGGAGTAGGAGATACATGGACGAATATTACAAGTGTTCCTATGACGTATAATGTTGATATAGGGAATAATGATGAATATGTAGGCACACTTGACTTACCTGAAGGATTTTACGAGTACAAATGTCGTTGTACAACGGATGGCGGTGTTTTATGGACATTTGATGATGAAACGAATGGTCTTTTAACAGTAGAAGCACCTCTTCCTGTCCAGCTATCAAAATTTGAGGCGTATATCGATGCATACGAAGTTGATCTATTATGGGAAACAGAATCTGAAATACATAATAGTCATTTTATATTGGAAAGAAGTTCAGACTTAAGAAATTGGAAAACACTTGCAAAAGTGAATGGTCAAGGTACTTCGGTTAGCCATCAAGAATATGGATTTACAGACATTGAACCCATGAGTGGAATAAATTATTATCGTTTACAACAAGTAGATTATAATGGCACCTATTCGTATTCTGAGGTTGTACATGCGCGACTGGAAAAAGAAACTATTACGTTTTATCCGAATCCAGTTTATGATCAATTATTTTTGGGCTCGAGCCCAAAGAAAACCTATGAAAAAGTAGAAATTTTAGCAGCTGATGGACAAGTGGTTTACCTTAAGAAGAATCCTGGAAATATGATACAGTTACAAGATTTAGTAAGTGGGTATTATATGATAAGAGTTACAGACAAAAAAGGTGAACAGTTTATAAGTTCCTTTATTAAAGAATGATACAAAGAAAATTATAATTATGAAATTATCAGAATTCCAGGAGTCTCTGCTCGGTAAAGAAGGTATCGATTTTATTTTACCAGATGGTTCGAAAGTGGCCTCACATTTTCATGTTACAGAAGTGGGGTTGGTTACGAAACATTTTATTGATTGTGGAGGAGTTGAACGAATAGAGAAGAAAGTTAGTCTGCAATTATGGGAAGCCAATGACTTCGATCATAGATTGAAGGGCGAAAAATTAAGACATATTATCGCACTATCGAAAGAAAGGCTTGGACTAGGAGATTTAGAGGTCGAAGTAGAATATCAAGGCGCCACAATAGGACGGTATGAGTTGGCGTATAAAGATGGAGCATATTATCTGTTGTCTACTCGAACTGCATGTCTTGCACAAGATGCATGCGGAATTCCTGAAAAGAAAATGATTGATTTATCTAGTTTAACAGCAAAGTCTACTTGCGAGCCTGGAACAGGATGTTGTTAAGTAAAGTGTTTAATTGATATAATAACAATAGAAAAGCGCTTAAGTCTTTTTAAAACTTAAGCGCTTTTTTTATTTAGAATTTCTTTGAAATGCAAATAGTATTATTTCAAAATCTTAAATTTAAAGGGCATTAAAATGCATATCCAATATTGAAAGAAAGTATAATTCCATTACCAAATATAAGATTTAATGCAGCATCTGTTTCCGGTCCAAAATTCTGAGTAAATTCATAAGGAGCTGTTGCAGCAATCGAATAACCTGTAGCAAGTCCTACAACAAAGCCACCATTCGACATGAATTCAAAACCAATAGTTGGTTGAATATACAAAGCTCTATTGGTATTATAAGTCAAAGGTAAATTGACAAATAGCCCTGAATCGGGATCTTCAATCGTTTCAAACGTCTCAATTCCTTGAGTTCTTCCTAATTTACCAGAAAGACCGAGACCAACATAAGGAGCAAAATTATTTGTAGATAACATGTATTTTCCTCGTACACCTAGTTTAGGACCTTTAACTCCAAACCCAACACCACCATCAATTCCAATTCTAGGAGTAGCATAATAAGAGACAAGAACTCCATTTGCTCCCGGAGTATTCCAACCACCATCTAAAGTTATTCCAATTTGTCTTTCAGCTCTTATTTCCGTAGCTGCACCTCTTTTTTTCTTCTTTTTTCTTTTTTTATCATCCTCCATTCCATTTGCCAAAAGTAGAATAGGACATAAAAGGATTAGTAAAAAGATGTTCAATTTTTTCATAATTGTTTGTTTTATATTAAGTAAATCGTGTTACATATTTAAGCTTAAAGGTAACGAAAATAGTTAAACCAAGCATTATAAGTAAAAAAATCAGTTTTCACTTTAAATGACCAATATATAAAGAGATTTGCTCATTATGTTTTTTTTAGAATACGAATTCAATGTGGAGGTTTATTGTATTGTATCATTTGCGGGATTGAATCTTAAAGCTTACTTCATATATATATCTTTACGTATGAAATATGTCTGCTTTATTTAAGAATACAATGACAGTTTAGTCCTTTAAGCATATTATAATTTGTTCCATTAATTGACGTGCTGTTCAGATAAAGAATGTACCGTTCTTGATTTGTTAAAGCGGTAGTATGGGACAGTTCAACGTTCCCACCTCCTTTGATTGTTACTATTAAATATTGTACTTGTTGACCTTTTAATTGCTGAAGGACTTGTAAGTGATATTGAGTTGTATTCATATTGAAATTCGGATCAAAAACAACTTTAATATCAGTAACTTTTCCCTCTAGAACTAAGTCACTCGAGGCATAACATTTATCGTACATTAAGCTTAGTTTTGATTTTGTACTTTTATGAAATTCAGAAGATTGACCAAAACATATGTTGGATATGAAAAAGAAGGTAAAAAGTATCGAAAAAACGTCAGCTTTTTTTAACATTCCCATCTACTTTAATGAATGTTGAATGCAAAAGAATAGCCAAGTGAGAATGAGAGAATGATTCCGTTACCATAGGTAAAATTAAGTTCTTTCTCAACTCGTTCTCCCCCTCCTCCTATAAGATTATACGGATCATTTAATGTAAATGCATATCCAGCACTGCATTCAAAAATAAACCCATTTTTTGAGAAAAATTCTATGCCTAAAGTGGGACGTAAATGGTTTACATTATTGATTGAATATATAATTGTTTCCGTTGTTGTAACATTATTTTCATCAGTGAAACTCGAATTTAAATTGATGACATTACTTTGAGACATACTCCTCGATACGCCTAGACCTAAGTAAGGAGAAAAAGATTTTGTTTTAATTAAATATCTACATTGTAAACCAAAGCGAAAACCCTTTATTCCGTAACCTCCACCAACATCAAAAACAAGATTCTTATTTGGATAAATTGATGTTGTTAATCCGCCTCCTGCAATAGAATTGAAGCCAGCTTCTAATTTTATTGCGAATGGTCTTTGTTGTCTTAAGGGCTTGTACTTTGTTTTTAAACGAGAGTTCTCTTTTTTTGTGATGGATTTATTGTTTTTTTCAATGCTTTCTTGAGCGAATACGAAAAGAGGAGTGATCAAAAAGAAAAGGAGTGTTACGTAATTTTTCATGTTTTAAAAATTAGATTTTTGATGTTAAGTAGAACAATTACAAAACTAAGAAAATCGAAATGAATTGTTGCCAAAAATAAAAAAGCCGAACTTCTCTTGTGAGAAATTCAGCTTAACTAATTGACATAAAATAGTTCTTGTGGAGCTGCAGAGATTCGAACTCTGGTCCAGAGAAAGCAACGGAGAGCTTTCTACATGCTTAGCTTTTACTTTAGATTTTCGTCATCAGGCGTGGTGTAAAAGCCACCGGCCATCAGCTTATTTCCTAAATTTCGGGTAGGAGTCGGAACATCCTCTTTCCCTAGTCCGAAAGTTGTTTGATAGGCGGCATCGCTGTGTATCAGACGTCAAGCGAGCGGCCCAAAAAGCTTTCTAATCCTAGATTAGGCAGCTAGTGCGAAGTTTCTTTCGCCAATTATAGTTCGATTGTCATCTTTAAGGAGTAAACAATCATTCCCCTGCATGCTTACTAACCGAATATCATTCCTGTCGATACCGTTCAGCCCCATTTTTTCAATCAACTTCTTTTTTATGATTTCAGCCCTCAAATATGCTATATAAATTAACTTAAAACATAATTTTTAAGCTAAATATTCATAAAAAAATAGCATGTCATAAAGACAACCGTAGTAATAACTTTTCTTTATTATTTTTAGTTCCATTTTTAATTATTCACCAACCAGATATTAGCATGTATTGCGTATTTAAGGTGGATTTTCGCCAACTATTTTTTGGGCTCGAGCCCAAAAAAATTATTCAAAAAAATAAGATACTTCCATATTGTGAATTCCTTCTACACTAAATTTACCATTATTAAACCTTAATATTTTAGACGTATTAATTTCTAAGTCCATTTGAGCATCCGTATTTTTTTGCTCAAATTCAAATGTGAAACAATTGTTTAAAATAGCATTATCACATGGGATTAATTGACCGTTAGCAATTTCTTTTATATCCTCCTCTTTGTTGTCGGATAAAGTAAATAAATGATCCTCTATGATTAAAACGGTCCATGGCATAGTTAAGATATTGTTTCCATCAGGACCTTCGGTATATTGCAGATTCCATTGCCCTTGTGCACGATCAATAATAGAGTTGTCGGAGGAGCATGACCAAAGTAATATTAGAAGGATCATGCTTAAGATTATGTTTTTCATCATACGATAATTTTTGAGGCAAACGATATGTGATTTAAATACGCCATCTAATTTCTTTATATTTAAATTTTAATTAACAAAGAGTTTTTATGAATAGAGTAGTGCAATGGGGAATGATTTGTATGCTTTGTTTTCTAGCCAAATATGGATGGACCCAGCAAAATGATACGCTTCAAATAAAAGAACTTGTAGGTCAATTATTTGATGGTATGAGATCAAGTGATACATCATTAATGGCGGCATGTTTCCATGATGAATGTTCTATGTTTACAGCTATGCAAAGAGGAGATCAACGGAAATTATTCGCTTCAGATGTTGAAGGTTTTTTGAAATCTGTAGGAGCTGAACATAAAGAAATTTATGATGAAAGATTAGGGGAGTATGCCATTTATGTAGATGGACTTCTTGCTACTATGGCAGTTAAATATTATTTCTTTCTCGATGATCAATTTAGTCATTGTGGAACGAACTTTTTTAGTTTTTTCAAGACATCAGAGGGCTGGAAAATCTATAACATAGCTGATACACGTTATAAAGATACATGTGAAATTCCTGAAAATACATGGTGATGAAAGAAATGACTTTAGTTTTTATATTTTCTTTTAGTTGGTGCATTTTTTATGGTCAAACTACTGAAAGAAGTCGATCTGAAACCAGACTTGAACGGATTACAATACAGTACAAAGGAAAAGAAAGGAAAGGAGTCAAAATAAGAGTCACAACATTATTTCCATACACAAAAGAAGAGTTTTGGGAAGCAGAACAACTAATCGAGCATACAAAAATGGTGACACAACCTATGACAAAACTAAACGTCATAAAAGCTCCACAAAGTCCTTATTTTATAGAAGATTCGACGTATATTCTTAAGCCATTGTCATATGGGATTTTACCAATAGGAGGAGAACACACTATTTATATTGAAGAGATCAATCATGATGAGTATTACATTCAAACGAGAGAATATAATTCCATAGCAAAGGTATGGGATCACAGACTTTCATGGGAAGAATCAGGAGGTGATCAAGTTATTTATACTGATACCATTGAGCTGTATGCTGGAGTTCTGACCCCAATATTTGCGCAGTATTTGCGTTCATTTTATAAAATGAGGCATAGAAATTGGTATGCTCTATTGAAGAAGCTATGAATTATGAGAAATATCATATACTAATTAATTGTTATATTTATTCTTTGTAATTGTCAATTGTTTGGATTTCTTAATAGAATTCCATTAATGAAATAAAATTGTCAGTAAACACCAGGGGCTTTGAATAGAGTAGATTTTTCCAAATTTTCTATTTATATTGTGAAGTAAACCGTTAAGAAAATGATCAAAAAATTATTTAAAAAGTCGGATGACGAGGAAAAAAATCCCCCTTCCAATAGTGACCGACCGAAGATCGTTATCAAAAAACGAAGACCTTCTACGTCTCCAGTACCTGATCAAATTATAAATCGATCCTATTCAGAACCAACAATCCCACCTACTCCAGAACCTGAAATAGAACGTCCTCCAGTAATACAAAAAGAAGTTATTCTAGAACCAGAGATAGAGGAAGTAGTAGAGTCTGTTGTTCCAGAACCGGTAGTTGAAACACCAATTCCAGTAGCACCAATTGTTGAGCAAAGACCTGTACATGTTGATCCAGATTTAGCTTTGCAAGCAAAACTTACCGAACTCGAGCGCGCATTTCAAAAATTAACTTTAGAAAAAAAGCAACAAGATTTAGAGGTAGAAAGCTTAAGAAAGGAAAAAGATTTGTTGTTGCAGCAAAATGAGCTTTTAGCACAAGAGAAGCATGAGATATATCAGGAAAATTTAACAATAGCTCAAGAAAAGCTTAGCTTAGAAGAGGAAAAACAAGTTTTAGCTGAAGAAAATCAAAGCCTACAATCCAATCAAGGAAGTGTATCAAAAGCAAATGCAAAATTGCAAGAAAGCGTCGACACGTTACTCGCAGAAAATCGTAAGTTGATTGCAGGCATGGATAGTTTGGAAAAGGAGACGGAAGAGTCGAAGGCAAGCTTAAAAGAAACAATAGAGAATTTAGAGACTAATTTTTCTTCCATCCAAGATGAGTACTTAATTCTAAAAGATGATTACGATTCTAATGTTCAAGACCTGGAACAACTAACATCTGACTATGAGGTGCTTAGTGCTGATTTTGAAGAACTTAGTTCAACCTCTGTTCCAAGAGATGAGATGTCTTCAATTCAGCTTCAATTAAAAGACGAACATACAAAAACTACTGATCTAAGCAACCAATTAGCGAACCTGAAAAAGGAGAATGCTAGATATGAGACTATGGTTAATGAACTAAGCGCTCACATATCCGAATTGAAAGATACTTTTGAGCAAAGTGCAGAAGAACAGCAGCAAAAGATGATGGAAGTAAAAGATGCTGAGATTGTAAGATTAACTGAAAATGCTGGAGAAGCAACTAAAAATATAAAGGAGTTAAAAGCTGAGAATAAGCAATTAAAACTTGATATTAATGAAAAAGATACCATCATAGAGGAGTATCTAGATTCGGAGGAGAAGTTTATTGATGCCAATGAAAAATTAAGTGAGGCTAATGATAAACTCAAGGAGCTTGAAGCCGAAAAAATAACATTGGAAGATAAGATCTTTATGTTGCAATCCGACATGGAAGAACAAGCAGAAAGTTCTTCATCAGTGGTAAGTGAATTAGCAACATTAAGAGAAGTTCAAGAAGTTAATAATCGAGAAATAGAAAAGTACAAAGCTGAATTATCCGAATTAGAGGAGGCATTAAAAGCTTCGCAAGAACAATTAAATGCATTACAAGAAGCTTCAGCAAAATCTTCTTCGGAGGTAAGTAATATGGCTGCTTCATTCCAAAAAGAAAAAGAAACTCTGCTTTCGGAATTTGAAAAGGAAAAATTAGCCTTAGAAGAGAAATTCAATGCTAAACAGCTTGAAATGAATGCTTTACAAGAAGTTTTAGCTTCAAAAGATAAAGAAAGAGAAGCTATTCAATCACAATTAGTGGAGCTTGAAGTCCATTCTTCCAAAACGGATAGTCTTGAGCAACATTCTACTGCTTTACAAAGTGAGTTAGAAAATGCGCAAACCAGTTTAAAAGAGAAGGTTGATGAGTGTGAAAGGTTGAAAAAAGAAGTTGAAAGCATAACAGAAAAGCTTCAATCTAGCCAACAAGAACTTAATTCTTTAAGCGAAGAGTTTGATGCGACTAAAGCAAATCTTTCTGAAGC
This sequence comes from Saprospiraceae bacterium, assembly GCA_020627825.1. GTDB lineage: Bacteria > Bacteroidota > Bacteroidia > Chitinophagales > Saprospiraceae > JAHDFB01. The sequence goes on along the minus strand of JAHDGD010000021.1, from coordinate 17,178 downwards.
ATCAAAACAATCTTCAACTGAATTGGATGCTTTGCAAAGCGAGGTAAAATCAACGAAAGAAACAAATGAAGTTTTAAAGAAAGAACTTGAAGAAAAAGAAAATGAGTTGAAAACGAATCAGGAAGATTTCATTGCCTTTAAAAGTCAATTAGACGCACAGCTAGAAATGATTGGCTCAAAAGATGAAAAGATAAAAGAATTACAGTCTGAATTAATTGATATCAAGACAAATCAGACAGAGACTGAAGGTAAGTCATCGGAAGAATTAAAAACGTTGATGGAAACCGTTAACACCTTAGAAAAAGAAATTTCAGATCATAAAGATTTACTTACATCAAATGAAAAGGAGAAATCGGAATTAGAGAAAAAGTTTGAGCAACTAAAGAAACAACTTGAAGATAAAGATTCAACAATAGAAAGTTTGTCATCAAATGCAGATAGTGCTTTCGAGGAGTTGCAAACAAAGTACAATGAGTTATTGAAAACAGAAAATAGCTTGATGGATACAAATGCAAATTTGAATGCAGAGATTACCAAATTGACATCAAGTTTAGCAGATGTAACATCTTCAAGTGATGATATTAATGCATTACAAACAAAGTTAGAAGAAGCTCAGGATTCAATAAAGCAGTTGGAAATACAAGTGCAAGATGTGACGCAAAAACTTGACCAAGCACAGGAGTTAAATAAGGAATTGGAAAATAAGCTGGAAGAGGTACAAGCAATGGACAATAGTTCGACCGGTGAATCAGCAGTAGAAGCGGAGAATTTTGATATAAATTTAGTTGTTGAAGGAGAAGAATATGAACTGGAGTTGCCCTCCAATATGACAGGTTCAGATATTGTACTTGAATTGACCGATGCAGGACTATTGCAAGAAGGAACTGACTATAAGCTTATATTTCCTCGTCTGGGAATCGCATTGGAAGCATCAAAGACGATTGTAGAAAGTGGAGGAAAAAATGGCGAGACTTTAGAAATCTATGCAAAATAAATACTTTTCGTTACAAAATATGCTTGATTCTTAAAGCATTTTAATTACACAAATTAAGACAAAAGGCACAATCATATTAAACTTTAATTTAATATGATATGTAGAATTTGTCACTTATAAATATTTGTATTTCAGTAGATTATAAATTATTTTCAAAATACTTGCAAAAAAGTGTCACAAAATCTCGATTCGTTACACTAATAAGAAAGACACATTTATGCAAGAAACGAAAGAAATTGTTCCAGGGGGGTATTACATGTTTGAAAGTTTATCAAGTAGCCGAAGCTGTTATTTTGAATCATCAGAGGAGATTCGAATTTTTAAGGTTTTATTAAATAGATATTTATCAGATTATCTTCACATCCAAAAGTTATATGTATCAAGTGAAGGTTATCAGATATTGTTGCGGGTTAAAAGTAAACCGGTGGTCATTAAGAACTATCAAAGTGAAATAGAACGAAAGGGTAAAGAAATTAAATTGATTTTCATAAAAGAGCCATGGCGTATAATTAGTGAGCGAATTCGGATATTTCATAGTAGATATGTGAAGTGTGTAAATAAGATACGAGGTCGAAAAGGGGTATTGGTTCAAAAGCGCTTTACTCGATATTATTTTGATTCAATTTCTGAATATATGGCTTATGAAAACGAGATGGAAACAGGCAAGGAGATAGAGGGGCAAAAAGAGAAGAGGTATAGGGTAGAAAAAGCATGGATTGACAGGGTGAATTGGGCTATATTTAGAGGGGTAGATTTTGTCGGAGGGCTTTGCTACAAGGCTTTTCCAGATTTCGTAGTACGAAAATTAATCATTTCCACTTTTTCTTCCCACATCCCACCCCCATAATCCAAAAACCTCCATCATTTCGGTAATTTCTTCTCCTATTTTACCACGAAAGCTGAAATCAATCGTAAAATTTTGAACATTTATATAATTTCAATTATATAGTGCCCTTTTTAATATGCCCGCGAAAGGAACATGAAAGGCCTGACCACCGGGAAGGGTCTCAAGCCTGCGCAGAGACGGAGCATGCGAACCCTGAAATACTCCGTTTTTATAAGTCTTGTACCAGCAAGACTTATAAAATTCGCCCACCATCAACATCATACTTTCGCTAAATTTTAAACTAATGATTAATAGGAATTTGACCTATTTTATGCGTAAATGACTAGTCTTGATCTTCGTCATCGTCAGCAAATGCCAAATCATCATAATGCGATTTTATGCTTGCTCTGAGCTTTCGCATGTATTCTTCTTGTAACCACTTTCTATAATTCAAGGTACTTTTTGTAATACAATATGCATAAGCCTTTACCCTGTGATTTATATCCGGAGCCAATAATCTTGCTAGAGACCAAGCATCAAATAAATCTTCCGAATTCTCTATACAAATTGTTTTGTGCTGCTCGATTGAATATTCCAGAACCATCTGTGGTTTTTCTCTTTTCTTTACCACCTCATCATATGTTGAGTTGATATCAAATGAAACATCTTCTGAATTCGCAAACTTTTGTCTTAGTTCATCCGGCATGACATATTTAAATCTTCTTTCCAATTCTGCATCAGCCATAAGATTTTCCAAGTAAAAATCAGGGTTGCGGAAGATTTTATGCCAATCAATAGGTCCGTCCCATGCACCAAATCGAGCGACATTATTACCTAAATCAATAATGTTAAACTCTTTTTTGTTATCTAACACCCTTGATCCTCTACCTATCATCTGAAAATACAAAGTAAGTGATCGGGTTGCTCTATTCAATATAACAGTTTCGACGGTCGGCTCATCAAATCCTGTTGTTAAGATGGAAACAGAAGATAAAATAGCATCTGGTTTAGTGTGAAACCACGATAATATTTCTTGTCTTTCTTTTTTTGAATGGGTATTGTCGAGATGACGAATATCATATCCTGCTTCTCTGAATGTATTATAGACGTATATTGATGTCTTGATACCGTTATTGAAAATCAATGTTTTTTTACCTTTACTTCTCTGGTTATAAGAATATAAAAGCTTTTCTCGCATGTTGAAATTCGTATATAAAGCTTCCGATGATTTTACTGTATAATCACCATTCATTCCTATTTTAAGAGATGTAAGTCCTACATCATACGTAAAAACTTTTGGCTTGGCTAAAAAACCATTTTTAATAAGATTGGGTATAGATTCTCCGATGATCAAATGTTTGTAGTTATCTTTCATCGGTAATTTCATATTGGAGCTCAAAGGTGTTGCCGTTACCCCCAATATCGTAGCTTGATCAAAAAATTTGAATAGTTTCGTAAATGAATTGTAATGCGCCTCATCAATGATCACCAATCCCACATTTGCCACATCGATTACTTCATCATTCAATCTGTTGTTGAGCGTTTCTACCATAGCAACGAAACATCGATAAGGATTCTGCGTAGGTAATGCTTTTACATTCGAATCGATTATCATGTTTGTTACTTCAAATTCATCCAGCATCCTAGATGTTTGCTTGCACAATTCTATACGATGGGTAAGAATCATGACTTTCTTATCCATTTCCTCAATGTATCGTCTGGTTATCTCAGAAAAGATAACTGTCTTTCCTCCACCAGTTGGTAATTGAAACAGAATATTTCCTTTAGTTTCTGGGTCTTTCAGTTTCTTGAATATATCATCCAAGGACTTTTTTTGGTAGTCATATAATCTTTTACCTATTACTTTTTCTTGCTTATCTGTTGTCTCGACGATCTCTCTATTTTAATACGAAAAACGTAAAAATAATAAGAATCATTACTTTGTATCACTCAATTAGCCATAAACTTTTATTTTATCGTGAATAAAGGAGATGAAATCATTTTTACTGACACATATAGGGGATTGTGTTTTAAGATGAAGGGACTTACGTCCAAAGTAAAATAATCCTGAACACCAACTGAATTCACACGTCGCTAATAGAGATTCGTTTTTGATGAAATGAATACCTGTAAATTCCTATATATTATAAATATTTGTCATATATTTAAGCAGCTTTTATTCAATATCATTTTTGAATAATTGAAAATAATGAATATGATAATTGAGCCAAATAAGTCCATCCCAAATGGAGATGATCGCCCTATTTTGAAAGTGCGAAATTCTACAAACAATACCTTAAGTGTTTACTTTCCTTTTTCTGATGTACCAGTTCATATGACTCCATCTTATTTTGAAAAGCACATAGATGTTGACAAATACATCATCGATTTTGATGATGATAGGACACCTTTATCATCTTGACTGATGCTTGATAATCTTAGTATGTATTTAAAGTCAAAAGTATAGATGGAGGAAAGTAAATTTGATTTCAAAGAAATTGATAAGGAAGGTCATGAAACCCTCGAGGCAATTACCAAAGCAGATAAGTTTAATCGATGGATGTACAATACCATTTCGCCTTTTTGTACGGGTAAAATATTAGAAGTGGGCTCAGGAATCGGAAACATTTCAAGTTTTTTTATTGCTGACAATCAAGATCTTACCCTTAGCGATGTACGGTCAAGTTATGTTCAAATTTTACATGAAAAATTCAACGGAAAACATGTAATCTTATTGGATTTAGTGGCACCGGATTTCGATGAAAAATATGCTACTTATCTGCAATCATTTGATGCGGTTTTTGCTTTGAACGTAATTGAACATATAGAAGATGACCACTTAGCATTGGCTAATATTTACAAGCTTTTGAAACCGAGTGGTAAAGCGATTATATTAGTTCCTGCTTTCCAATCTTTATATAATCGGATTGATAAAGAATTATTTCATTTTAGGCGGTATACGAGGAAATCATTAATGAAAATTTTTGACCCGAATCATTACCACATTCATACCTCTAGATATTTTAATTTTACAGGTATTTTTGCTTGGTTTATAGGAGGGAAGATTTTCAGAGATTCCACTGTTAAAAAAGGTAAGATGACATTATATAATTCCTTTGTTCCTATTTTCAAAATAATTGACATTCCTTTTAAACATATTGCAGGACTATCAGTAATTGTGGTAGGTCAAAAGAAATAAGGATAAATTTTATCGATAATTTATGAGTATTCCTATCATTCTGGCTTTGATCTCTGCTTTTATTCTTGGTGTCGCCAAAGCTGGTGTTAAAGGAGTAGGGATTATCATAGTGGCTCTCATGGCGAATGCATTTGATGCAAAGGCCTCCACAGGAATCTTATTACCTTTATTATTAGTTGGTGATGTTCTAAGTGTTGTATATTATAAAAAGCATGTAAAGTGGAAGTATCTCTGGTCTTTTCTACCTGTTGTTCTACTCGGTGTAATTCTAGCAGCTTTTGTGGGTCATTTTTTGGATGAAAAAGCATTTAAATTCTGGATGGCGGTTATTATTTTAATATCTGTAGTCGTTTTATTTTATAGAGATCTACAAAATTCTCAATCAGTATCTCACAGTAAATGGTTCGGATATGCTATGGGAGTAACAGCTGGATTTACAACTATGATAGGTAATCTAGCCGGACCTTTTGCTAATATTTATTTTTTATCAACACGACTACCAAAAAATGAATTCATAGGGACTGCTGCTTGGTTGTTTTTATTAACGAATGTTGTCAAATTACCCGTCCACATTTTTTCTTGGCATACCATAACGCGAGAATCTATTCTCATAGATGTATATTTAGTTCCAGCTGTGATCATTGGTTTCTTTTTGGGGCTGCGGATTGTCCGTTATTTTACAGAGGATTGGTATCGAAAATTTTTATTAATTGCAACAGCAATAGGAGCTATTTTTATTCTGTTTTAGTATGATGAGATTATTTGCGCTTTTACTCGCATTATTTTTGGGACTTTCGTCCAAAAGCTTTGCACAAAATGAGGAAGATCATACTCTGGAAAACGATAGCTTGTACAATACTGCAAAAGATTTTAGTATAACAGCTTTTCCTATTGCGTTTTTCTTACCTGAAACTGGTTTGGCCTTCGGAGCTCTTGGTATTTCAATTTTTAATATTGGTGAAAAAGAAAAGTGGAGGAAATCACAAGTAGGGATTGGGCTAGCCTATACACTTAAGAATCAAATTTTAGTATTCGTACCTTACGAGTTGTATTTTAACGATAAATGGAAGACACAAGGTGAACTTGGGTTTTATAGATATTTCTACAATTACTACGGAATTGGAATAGATAGTCCTGCTTCTAATCTGGAAATTTATGGAGCTAATTTTCCTAGAATTATTAATACAGTTTCATACAGGTTGACAGATGAAGTGTTTGTAGGTATTCGAAATAAAATTGATGTTTTTGAAATCCCTACAACTGGTGAAGTTCTATCAAATGATAATCCCTTAGGTATTGAAGGGGGAACAGTAAGTACCATAGGGTTAAGTATTTCATACGATTCAAGGGATAACATATTTTATCCGAGCAAAGGAAATTTTACAGAATTGATATTGGAACATGGAAGTGCTTATAGTTTTTCAGATTTCACTTTTACAGGTGTTTCATTGATCGCTAGAAAATTTGTCCCTATTAAAAAGCAGCACATTATCGGACTCAATCTTTTTACAGGAACTCAATTTGGTAATGTTCCTTTTTTCAATTATTATTTTTTTGCAGGAAGAGGATATAACGATAGGAGATTTATTGACCGCAATAATACTTTAGCCCAAATAGAATATCGTTATCCCATTTATAAAAGGTTGACTGGCGTGGCATTTACTTCCATAAGCACTTTTTCTTCAACGTATTTAGGACAATTTAACGAAAGTTGGAAACCTGCATTTGGTATAGGACTTAGATTTCAACTTACAAAAAAAGAAAAAAGTAATCTTAGACTAGACTTTGCTAAAGGGGTGGAAGATGTTCAATTTTATATTACAATAGGAGAAGCGTTTTGACATTAATGTAAGATTATTTCTTCAATAAGATTCTTCGATTTTTGTTCCAAAATCAAGTATCTGTTGTTACATCATCCCACTCCAAATCTTGATAATTAGTCAGCCAATTTAAGGCGTAATGACGTTCATAAACGACCCCTGGATTTAATTCTCCCTCTGGTGAAGTTCCTTTTAATCTTGCATCAACACATGCCCAATTCATACGATATATTTCATCTAGTGCATCAAGAACTTCATGTGCTGACCTGATGGTCCAAGATTTCGTAAAGGTCGCTTTATCTTTTTGGACAAGTTTCCCTACTATTTCTTGAACATTGCAAATAGCTGAAGGATAGGGGAGTGGTGCTTCATGAACTGCCCATAATAAGGTATTTAAACTTTCGTATCTCCATGTTGCATACGCCTGATCCTCTGGACTTAATTCATCTTGATAAAAAACAGATTTTTCTTTTGGTGACAACGAAATAATGTTTTTTTCTTCCATCAATTGTTGAAGCCTTTTTTGTTCAACTCCTTCTCCTCGAGCTGCTATAACAAGCAAAGCATAAATCCTATGAATCAATTCTGATTTCGTACGTAATTTGATTTGTGTACTTGACTCTACACATGGAAGATGAACATTGACTTTTACGCCTTTAGATGTTAGATAACGTTCTGATTTTTCTTTTCTCAATTGTTGTTCTTCTGAAATTTCATCTTTATGTGACGCATGATATTTTGATTCAATTTGGACATCAATTGCATCAACTTTACTATTACCATGTGCATCAATAATCAATTTGAAGTGTTTGTCCACAAAATGTTGATGTTCGGATAAGTGAAAAATAGAATTCGAATTTGTAAAAATAAAGGCGTCTAATTCTACTGTAATCCTTTTTAAAATTAAACGAAATTGTTCATTGATTTTGGGATCACCTATGAAAGCTATCTCAGCATTAGAGGCCATTATTTTATGGAGAAATTTTGACTTTAAGGCTTGATTTTCAAATGGAATAGAATGCACAAATTGTGTCATCCCTTTCAAGTTTTTACTTAATGGACATGTAGCATGTTCAAGATTGTATGATGGTGTTGTTCGCTCTCTATAGTTGAGACTTAAGGTTTTAGTTTTGCTAAAGATTCCACCCTTTATTGTTGCTACAATTTTTTTGTGAATGCCATTCTCTTCTTTCTCAATTTTAGCGTGGGGAAGGTGATCTTTTAAAATATCGACTATTTTATCAAATTTTAAATAGTGACTGTATAATGTGCAATGTTCCATATGGAGTAAATATAGAATGTTTGCCTTTATTTCGAATACAGAACGAATTTAATATTCTACGTAGTTGTCTATATTTAAAGTCCAGTCGTAACTTAAGTCAAAGTCTTTGGACTTATCTTCTTCACCGATTATACCGTATTCCACTAGTATATTTTTTGCACCTTTTATTCCTCCGAAATCACCTCTGAACCACGAAAAAAGACTTGTACTATAAATTTTTCCATCTTTTACGGATGTAAATTTTGTAAGGAATTTTTTAGAATTATTGTCTAATTGCTGATCTAGTAAGGTGTCGTCGTATATACCTACAGGTGGACAAGCATTCGCTCCACAATTTAATGCAAAATGTATCCTATAGTCTCTTTCTTTAACTCGTAGTTTTCTTTCCCAACTACCTGCAAAAGGATTGGTAACATACCCTAGGAAATATTCAAATTGTGAATGACGCAACAAACCATGTTCAATATCTGCAAAGGCAATCATTTCACCTCCTATATGTATAAATCGATTTTTAAAAAATGATCCTCTATTCTCGTACAAGGACGGATTAGCAGTTAATTTTCTGATGATGAACGCATTGTACGTATTAATCCAGAAAGCATAGCGCTTCGAATCTGTATCAAGTGACTGTGTTAATTCCTCTACAGTAAAACCTTCATAAGCTTTAGCATATTGATCTGTATTCTCTCCATTCTTTAAGGCGTTAAGAAAATCTTTTGAAGTTTGAACATGTTTGTTACTTGTTTGGGCATCAATGTGAAGCGCAACAAAGGTGATGGCTAAGAGCAATATCCATTTCATATGCTTTGATTAGATTGTTCGTTGATTGAATGAAAGTAAAAGTTCAAATTACAACAATTTGTTTGATTCTTATTGCTTAAACTTATCTTAAAATTTACGCAAAGAGAAAGGTTTACTTAAAGAATTACCAGTATATTTAAGTTTTTAAGATATGGCAGTAAAGCAAGATAGTTCTCCTTTAATTAGCATCATCATTCCGATTCTGAATGAAGAAAAAAGATTGGAAAAGTTACTTCCATATCTATTAAAACATACGAAGAATTCTGAAATTATAGTAGTCTCATGTGATGCGACTACAGATCGTTCAGAAGCAGTCTGCAATTCTTTTTCGATACCTTACTATTCAATATCTTGCGCTAGTAGAGCGCTTCAAATGAACCATGGAGCTAAGATAGCTCAAGGTAATATCTTCATGTTTTTACATGCTGATGTAATTCCGCCAAGCACATTTGAGAAGGATATAATTGAACAAATAGAAGATGGATATCGTGCAGGCTTTTTTGCCTATGATTTTAACCCTTCCAATAAATGGCTAGCTATTAATGCAAAGTTTACCAGAAAAGATGGACTCTTTGCTGGTGGAGGTGACCAATGCCAATTTTTTACAAGAGAACTTTTTCAAAATCATAATGGATATGATGCGAATTATGTGATTATGGAAGACTTTGCACTTATTCGCAAGTTAAAACGTGCATCGATTCCACTCGCTATCATTCAGAACCCTGCCATAGTCAGCAGTAGAAAGTATCATAAAAACTCTTATCTCAAGGTCAATCTCGTAAATTTCATGGTATTCTTAGCATTCCTTTTGGGCGTAAGCCCCAGTACTCTGAAAAAAATGTATAGCTTTAGCTTAAAATAATAGCTTTGTGATTTCTTTTTTGATTCCTGTTTATAACCGTGATGTAAACACATTAGTTAACGAGCTTTTTGACCAATGTAAAAAATTGAATATAGAATTCGAAATCCTCGTCTATGACGACTATTCTCTTCAAAAATACCGCGATAAAAATGCTGTTTTAGCTTCTAAGTCAGGCGTAGGATATATAGAGTTGTCCAAGAATATGGGGCGTTCGAAAATACGAAATTGGCTAGCTAAAAATGCTCGCTTTGATACCATAGTGTTTCTTGATTGTGATCAATTTATTCGGCATAGGACTTTCGTCCAAAAGTACATAAAGCATATGGATGGAGCTGATGTTTTATATGGAGGCACAACCTATAAAAAGAAAAAACCAGGTAAAAGTAAAATATTACATTGGACCTACGGACGCAAAGTTGAGGCGCAACCTGCTAGAAAACGAAAAAGGAACCCTTATCTTAGTTTCAGATCCAATAATTTTTTAATTAAAAGAGACCTTTTTCTTAAGTTCAGATTTGAAGAACAACTCACATCTTATGGTCATGAAGATACCCTATTAGCCCTCCAATTGGAAGAGCATAATATCTTGATACAGCATCTGGATAATCCTGTAGAGCATGCTGGTCTTGAGAAAAATGAAGTATTCCTTGATAAAACAAATCAAGCTATTGAACATTTACCTGTATTAATTGACCAAGGAGTGAAAACCAGATTGGTCAGATTTTATTCTAAACTGAATCGCTCCAGTTTACTTCAAGTTCTATTGATATTTCGAAAACCGCTAGAACGATGGATAAATCAATCTATATACTCAGAAAAGCCTTCAATGACGGCATTCCAACTGTATAAATTATTTCGCTTTATTGATCTGAAAAAAAAGCAAGAGGGATGATGTCCATCCCTCTTACTAAATACCCATACTGATAACCTGACCTGTGGTTATAATCCTTGTTAATCTATACGTATCATCTTTTTCGTATACTGTCCTGTTGCTGTTTTTACTACATAATAATACAATCCCGCTCCACCAAAATTCGATTTATCTAATGTAATATTCGATTCGCCTGCTGGATATATGCCTTGTTTACTTACATAGATTTTTCCTGTTTGATCATATACAGTAAATTCAATGTATTGTGACTGCGGCATAAAGAAAGAAATATTCGTTTGATCTTTCCATGGATTTGGGTGGTTCTGCTTCAATTCAATGGCTTCAGTGTTTTTCTGTTTTGTTTGAAATCGTAAGGAAGAAATATCGCCATTTTGATAATATGCTTGTGGATTTAATCCTTCACTGAATATCGAAATGGTGAAAAAGGAGGCATTGTGCTCTGTGATTTTATCGAAAATAATAGAAAAACTATAAGGCGCGGAAGGCGTGAAATCCTGATTTCGGTCCCAACTTATATCAATAATTCCGATTTTCCTAAATGCGTCATTAACATGTTCCGTATTTATAGAAATAGCACCTTTTTCTACTGTTCTGAAAGCATATAGATCGCTGTTATATTGGAAACTAAATTGGAATCCTGTGAGATCTGCTTCATTTTCAATAGCGACATCTATTCTTATAGATTCAGGTTCTTCATTTATTGTATAATTTAAATTCGTACTGCTTCGAGTTAAGATTTCTTCATGTCCGAAAGGGGCTGCTGAAAAATTCATGTCTCCAGTTTTCAACGCAAAATAATCAACCTGTTGGGTACCTTCCATTTCTTCAAGAGTAACGTCTTCTATTGTGTTCAACCAAGGATTATGCGGGTCTATAAAATCCATTTCAGACGGAATGAACTCCCATGCTTCTTTTTGTTGGAATTCAAGTGTTTTTCCTAGAATAAGTTTTCTCAGTTCAATAATATCTTGACCGTTTATACTTCCGGATGCGTTAACATCTGCTGCAAGAAGAAGATAAGGAGAAGTTATGGGGTCAAGCCCCAAAATGTGTTTTCTGATTTTTATAATATCAAGTGTTGAAATACCATCCAATGGATCACCATCATAACTAGGATATAAGGTATAAAATTGATTCGACTGCATTTCAGGAAAAGCATATTGCCCATCAAAAGTTGAGGTAGCCATATCAGTCCCTTTCAAACGAACAGTTACATCATCAAGAGATGAACCAAGTTCATTTGTTATTACACCTTGAATCATTAAAGGCTCTGGAGCATCCGGAAGACAAATCTCGTCTGAATTGTTGTCTAAAATATCGATACTAACTTCACAGAAATCTTGATTTCCATTCTCATCCAATACATAAAGTTGAATGATTTGTTCACCTAAATCTTCACAATCGAATAGTCTAATGGTATCGTTTATATCAGTGCTGAAAGAATAAGCTAGAGTTCCTCCACATGTTGAGAAAGATCCTCCATCAATATCTAAAGGGTGAATAAGAACTTGTTCTGCATCAAGGGTTCCATCATCATTTGTATCTATTGCTTCTAGGAAAAAGTCTTGATTCTGTAGACATATTGGTGTAGGAAATTGGCAACTTTCAATGGAAACAGTTTGAAAGCACATATCTGTATTAGCTTGTTCGTCTTTTACCGTCCATATGATAAGATGTTCTCCTAAAGGAAATCCAAGACTTAAACTACTATTTTGTCCTATCGCATCAATCGTTCCATCCGAGTAAAAGTCTATTTCAAAAGAAAAAGTAAGTAACTCCACAGAGGTGCATTCATCCATCGCTTGAATGGAGCTTGAAACGATATAATCTTCACATGTTGGACTAAAGTTACAAGCACTGATTTCTTCACAGGCATTCGTAATTATCGGCTCTCTTGTATCAAGAACCACTATTAGTTGGGTACTGTCAAAGCTTGCAAATGTACCATTCAAGTTCTGACACCAGTCTGCAACGGTCCATTGGCGGTTAATGATGAATAAGGTATCCTGTTCAAATGGCCCATAATCAATATCATCTCCAAAATCAAAAGCAACATCCGAACAAGGGGATTGAACCTCGAAAGGAGCATTTGGGTCCAACCCAATATTACTCGGAAGATAGTCAGCAGGGGTACATGATCCATTCACATAAACTTCATTTGATGGCCAATCGATATCGAGTAATGTAACAGGCGAAGGATTGTAAAACGTTATAACTTGTTGAGAACTGATACTATTTCCAGCTATATCAGTGATGATAAAATCACGTGTAACGATGCCAGTTCCGCAAGTTGGATTATAATCTTCTGTTATTGTTTCTTCTATGGTGAAAGTTGAACAATTGTCTAGTACGACACCATCCAGATCGGTTCCGTCGAACAGAACACCTTCAAGGCCTTGCAATAAGGTGTCTCGCTCATCAGGACTAGTGAATGTCCCGAATGCAGCAGTTTCATTTGACACATAATTATATGTACAAGGGATGGAAATATTTGGAAGCGATTCCACTAATTGAGGAGTTTCTTCATCTTCTACCTGTACGGCAACCATTGCTAAATTGGTATTACCACTTTGATCTGTTACAAGAAACTGAATCATAATTGAATTTCCTACATCTTCACAACAAATAGATGTTGAAGCTTGAAAATCATGTGCAAGCGAAGAACAAGCATTGTCCATTCTTGCTATGCTAAATGTTACATCACCACATGCATCAAAGCTGCCATTGTTAAGAACTTCAGCTTGAAGCTCTGTTGGTTCATTAGTAAGGCTTACAGTGAATCCATTCGTAACAATGGCGATAGGATCCTCATTATCAATCACTGTGACTGAAAAAGCGCAACTGTTGATCTTGCCGCAATTATCTTCTGCTTCAAGCGTTATAAGATGCTCTCCTAGAGGCAAAACGGTATGAATTGAAGTGATATTTTGAATGTATTCATCAGGTAATTGTATATTGAATGTTGTCCCATTATTACACAAATCATTTACCATCGGTAAATCAAGAGCAAGTGTTGCTTGGCATCCAAATGGTTCAGTTGCCAATGTAATGTCCTCATAGCATGTAAATGTAGGACCAACAGTATCTACAATATTAATTTCTTGAAGAAATTGACGCATCCCATCTTGGAAACAATCCCAGTAAAATACAGTCCATTCACGTGCAATTGTTGTTCCACAGGGATTGTCAGAAATGACAAGATCTTCGTACATGGAACTTACACCACACATTGAATTCTGATCAGGCCATAAGGGGAGTTCACCTGCCATCGGACTTCCCGATATTTCAGGAGAAGGATGACCTTGATCATCCAAAATAGTATTAAACCCACAATAAATTAATGTGTCAATTCCATCAAATGTAACAGTGTTAAGATCAAATTTTTCTATAGATAATACTTGATAACAAGTGTCAGCCTGGCTTCCATCATCATCTATTGCCGTATAGGTTCGTGTAATGATTCTGGATAAATTAGGATCTGTACAAGATACATTCTCTAGGGTTTCATTCAATAAGATAATTTGAACATTTGGGTCGCAATTATCCTCTGCCATCGGCATGCCAAAGACAGGAATCTCATTGCAACTGATCGTATCACTAATACATGTAATAACGGGTTCAAATTTATCCTCAATCAAGATTTGAGAGGTGCCTATTAAGTCAAAACAAGGGTACGTAATTTCTACATCCAAAAGCATGTTTCTAAAATATCTCAAGGAATCCTCGATTATTGGATTTCCATCGGGATCCAATATTGTAAGTTCATAGAGGTCTATGGAACAAGCTGGTGATCCAAGTAAAAACATAGCTGCCGTAGGATATCCATCACAAATTTCTGATAATGAAAAATGGAGGCTATCTTTTAAGGTTATAGGTCCAGGATCTGCAGATATTACTTCTACATCATATGTACATACAGTTATATTTCCACTTTCATCTATAAAATCATAACTAAGTGTAGTTATTCCAACAGGAAACAAATCACCTGATTCAAGACCTGTTGTATCCGTTCTGATTATTGTGATTGTTTGCCCGAGCTCATCTATCGCAATAGGAGTAGAAAATTCAAAAGAGGTCTCGCAAATGCAAGGTTGGACGATCAATGTTGTATCATTGGGACAATCGACAGATGGAGGTGTATTATCTGCAATTAATACAGGTGTAGTCAGACTTGTTTGATTCTCTGCACTATCAATAACGGTTACTGTAATATCAAGCAATCCAAGATCTGTACCATCCACCGAAGAAGGATCAATGAAGGTCATTTCCACGGGATCTGTGCAGTAGTCAGCACTAAAAGAAACAAGTAATTCCTCTGTAAGAGTTAAACTACCAGTAGCATTTAAATATAATGTGTCTTCATATAATTCTAAGTCAGGATTGATTGTGTTGATTATATAATATTGAACTGTGCAGCTATCAACAGTTAGCCCATCTGTTAAAAAATATTCACGGTAATAAATCTTTTGGTGTTTTGGACCAGATACTTCACCTAATGAATCTTGAAAAGAAAGGGTTACATCATCGCACGAGTTTACTATCTTTCCTCCAAGTTCTGTTCTGAACAACATAGTATCCGTTATACCATTAGGAACATCTGCCAAACATAAAACGGTATCTTGGATCACATCAGGACATTCTATTTGTAGTGCGCAATAGTATGGTGAAAAACAAGGATTATCCCAGTACATTCTATTTTTAAAAGCGCAAGAACTGATGTCATAATTAAAACACAGCGTATATTCTGTATTGGCCTCCATATTGAAAATGGGCCTACCATTGGTTGAAACTATGGCATTGACCTGAAGGACATCACATTCATCTGTTTTATAAAGTTCAGCATATGTAAAGTCGGCACATTCATTTTCAGCAATAACTTCATCAAGCGTATGAACAAATCCTATTTGTGAAGTGACAAGTGAATTTGGTGTTTGTATGATGGTACAAAAACTTATGGTGTTTTCATCGTAATTACTTCGCAATCTTGATTCTGAAGTATTACAAGATGGTGCTTGAGAAGTGAGGACTTCTTGTTCAGCAGCTTGTTCATTGATTTCAATGACTAACCCTATGGCTGAGCCGTTTGTACAAGCGGGAAGTTGAATGCCTTGGAAAAAGTCATTGTTATCACATGAGCTACAACAATTGTCATTTGGTTGTCCGCAAGTAGGAGTATAATAATTTCCAGTTGGTTGTCCATCTTGCCCATATTTCATAGGAGGAAAAACAAAAGTTGGATCATTGGAACATCGTTGAAAAGTAAACCCTTCTTCTATACTTTCACCTACCCAAGTGTACAATTCATTTGTAATTTCAATTCCTACAGGAAATGGACCTCCTGCGGGAGGAGTGGGAAAGGATGGAGGATAACTATAATAGCCGCCATTACCATCAGGATAGTGAAAACCTCCCGAAAGGACATTTGCATTGGAACTTGGCCCTGTTTGAGGCAAACAATTAAAATTTACGGCATCAATAATTTCATTTTGTGCATTCCATATATAGTATGCATTGCATTCATAATTTTTTTGTCTCCAATAATGACCTTCCAGTGCTCCTTGTCCATTTCCGTTTCCTGAACCTGGATAGTCAGTTCTTGATGAGTTGTATGCTGAAACGATCCCACTTGGACCATTGAGCATAAGATCTCGAGCATTTATGCAATAGTAAGCATCAGAGCAATCAATATTCATCCCTGAGATAACAAGGCATTCCATAGGTGGTAAAATGACGTCTCCTGATGTATTCGATCCAGCAAGCTTTACAACCCCGTAAGAGCCACCACAATCGCAATTATCCTGATCCATACCCAAATAAAAGTCAGATTGACCGAAAGAAGCATCTTCATAATGACCAATTGTGTATCCACTTATATCCATACTTTCTTCACCTACATTACATATTTCAAACCATTCACCACCACCATATTGTTCAAGAGCTTCAATTTCAGAGTTCGGCGAAATTTCAGAAATAATGAGTTGTGCCTGTATTGGAATTAATACAGAACAAAGCAAGGTGATAACAACAAGTTGCTTTAGTGTATATCGGATTTTGGATTCCATCTTACTAAGTTTAAATTGTATTACGCTCAGTTGTATTGTATAACAAAGGGAAAAGAAGTGTATTCAGCTCTTAATAAGTACAGACGCTCGGATTCAATAGAATATAACTCTTAGTTTTTAGGATGTGATGTAGTTACTGTTTTGAATATATATACAACGAATCATCTCAATTTATGAAA
This sequence comes from Saprospiraceae bacterium, assembly GCA_020627825.1. Lineage (GTDB taxonomy): Bacteria > Bacteroidota > Bacteroidia > Chitinophagales > Saprospiraceae > JAHDFB01. The sequence goes on along the minus strand of JAHDGD010000021.1, from coordinate 261 downwards.
TGAAACAACCAACATGAATTTATCCCAGGTGATGTGGAGTAAAATAATATGTTGGGTTAATATTATAACAAAACAAAGATAATTAAACTATTACACATTGTTAATATTTTTAATATGAAAATTTAGCATTTTCATATAACTATTTTTATTAATGTATAAAATATTGAAAAAAAGAGGGATTCATTTTTACTTGAATCCCTCTTTTTTTAAAATAACGTGAATAATGGATAAGGAATTTTATCAGAAACCTTTTAAATGGTT
>JAHDGD010000179.1 GCA_020627825.1 Saprospiraceae bacterium | reverse complement strand
ACTTCTAGTGATTGAAAACTTTAATCACCTCTTGTCTATTTTCATACTTAAGATGTATAAAATAAACACCAAATAGTTCCTGATCAAACTTATTCCAATCATAAGAAGTTTCTCCTTCATTTAATCGAACTATTTCAGAAGACAACCGCTGCCCAAAGGTATTAAAGACAGAAACTGTTGCCTTTTGTTCTTTATCTGATTCAATATATAATAGTCCATTCTTCACCTCGGTATTACTGGATGCTTCTTCTGCCAACCTGTTGTTTGGATTAGTAATAATATTTTGACTACATGGGTCTCCTGAAGATAAAATTGCATACGCACCATTAGCATCAAGATAGCCATTTGAAAACACTCTATTTACTAAGTTCATTCGTTGGATCGCACCATTCAAAATAGCACACTTGATCTCTTCAAAGTCAAAAACAGATTGCGATGTAGCTAATTGGTTAGCAACTCTTGTAACTAATGCGCAAGCACTCGAAGTTCCGCTAAGTAGCGTATAACCTCCTTCACCATCTAATCCCCAAATATCAACTCCTGGAGCTGCTAAATCTACACTTGTTCCTCCCCAGTTACTCCAACTAGGTTTTAAGTAATCACAATCAACAGCCGCTACTGCTATAATATTATCAGATAAATAAGAGGCTGGATAACTTGATTTAGATTCTAAATTATCATTATCACTTCCTGAGTTTCCAGCTGCAGTTATAAACAACATTCCTGCTATATCTCTAGCACCTTCAATAGCTACTTTTAATGGTGCTTTAACATCATTTCTATGGTTATAAGTACTAGAAAAACTCGAACTAATATTCACGATATTTACACCTTCTAATATTGATTCATCAATTGCTTGTATAAGATTCCAAACACTACCTACTCCATTATTTAGACCTAAACAATGCGTTTGATAAGCATGCAACTCTAATACATCTATAAGCAAGTGAGGATTATCTAATAAGATCGAACTTATCATATGCGTACCATGACCATTGATATCAACGGGATATATACTCTCGTCTTCGCAAAAGGAGACACCAAAATTGGTCTCATTAAAATAACCATCAAATTCTGAAGAATAAGAAACACCTGTATCAAAAACACCACATTTTATAAAGTAATCACCTATGTTAGTATTGATTGAATACACTGAAGAATTACAGCCTGCTAATGGACTGCCATTCGGATTTGTTTCTTCGCTTTTAGAAATAGATATATTATCATCTGTACGATAATTAATACCTATACTATTCACACTAGAATTATTACTAGATGAAAGTCCAGTAATAACTCCATTAATGGGGCTAGTATTGTTATTGGTTTCTGTGCCTGCTAACTGTACTGTAGATTCCGCTAGGTAAAAATTTTGTACAGGAGTAGGACCATCTATTATTACTAGATTGTGTTGATTCAATATATTGTTCATTTGTGAAGGTGTAACATTTGCATGAAATTGAATTATAACTTGATCATTTGCAAAATTAGATGATGTTTGGGTATTTACATGAGTAGAAGTATTTGACTTAGTCTGTGTAATAGTTTGATCATATGAATAATTAAATAGAGGAAATTGTGCAATAGAAATAAAATTCAATACGAAAATACAATTGATTAAAATAATTATCCTTTTCATTTTTTAAGTTTTATAACGTGATATAAAAAGTATAAAACATACTCTTCTCATCATTGAGAGATTATCTAAAAAATTATAAATTTTTCTAAAGTTTTTTTGTAATGTTAGTTAGACTAAACAATTTTATATTGAGTCATTCTTTATTAAACGTATTACGATTTTGCCTGCCCTATCGCAACAATAACTAACATGTGTAGCAATCCCTGTTATATTTTTTTCTTTTTTTTGAACCGCTCATTATATTACTCTTCTTTAGAATGTCATTGAATATTAAAAATGTGACACCTTTTCTTATTTATTTTTAAATTATTTTTTTTCTCTCTTTCTTAGTCACAGATTCTTACCCTAAAAGCATTATATATTTAGTTATCTTAAAGTAAAACTATTTAGGAATTCTTTCTGACAGTCAGCTAATTTTTTGAAATAAGAAACAAATACTATGATTGGCTAGTTCCGTAATTACAATATTATTTATTCATTTTTCTTTTAGGTTATTCATTCGATAAAAGATGTTACTAACAACATTTTTTAGAAGCTACCCTATGTTCTATTCTGAAGCTCTAACGAGTAAACCTAACATTAATTAAACAAAAATATATAAAAATGAAAGTACAAATAAATAATTCATCCATTTTAAAAAGCAAGAGAAATGTATATTTCTTATTTCTCCTAATTCTTTCCATATCATTTTTTAACGAGAATATATTAGCCCAAAGCAACTACTGTACATTTGACCAAAATATGAATCAAATGATGGAAGAGCCTGGTATGTATCAGATAATGGAGGATAACGAAAACGCTATGCAAAATATGATGGCAGGAAACCCACAAGCCATTATGAATAATGCAGTCTATGTAATACCTACCGTTTTCCACATAATTCATCTGGGTGAGTCAGTTGGAGTAGGTTCAAATATAAGTGATGCCCAAGTACAACAAGCTCTACAGGATTTAAACGATGATTTTAGAGATGTAGCTGGAGTAGGTTATGATGTAGAAGTTGAATTTTGTCTTGCTCAACAAGATCCTGACGGAAATAATTCGACTGGTATAAATAGAGTAAATGGTGCTGGTGTTAGTAATTACTCGAGTATTGGCATTGCGCCTGGAGCCAATGAAACTGATGTAAAAGGATTGAGTATCTGGCCAAATACCGATTACTTAAATATCTGGATAGTACATAACATTGCAAGTGGAACATCTGGCAGTATTTTAGGTTATGCAACCTTCCCTGGTGCTGCACCTAGTGTTGATGGCATTGTTTTACGATCAAACGCAACAGGAGTAAGTTTTTATTCAGGAGTAATAGCTCATGAAGCTGGTCATTTTTTTAGTCTATATCATACTTTTCAAGGTGGGTCACAAACTGCTTGTCCAATAAACAATGATTGTACTACTGATGGTGATAAAGTCTGCGATACGCCACCTCATTTGCTGGTATATGGCGGATGTAATACTACAGGGATGAACATTTGCGACGGCAACAGTTCACTTTCATTAGTCGTCCACAATCATATGAATTATACTTCTAATGCCTGTCGAACAGAATTCACACCTGATCAAGCGATGAGAATTAGATGTTCTCTTATGAGTCTCAGACCAAGTCTAATGAACTCTATTGGCTGTCAACCAGGATGTACTTCTACTATCGCTGATTTTGATGTCTCCAATACTGAAATTAATCTAGGAGAAACGATCAATTTCACTAGTACATCAACAGGAGCAACAAGCTACAAATGGATTTTAGATGGACAACAAGTATCAGCTTCTCCAAATTACAATAATACCTTTGATATTGGAGGTATTTATCATGTATGCTTAGAAGTAACTGGTCCTGGTTGTGTAGATCGGAAATGTGTATCAATCACAGTAATTCCAGTCTGCCAACAAATAGATCCTTGTGATATTGTCGTTAATGGTCAATTTGAACAAATTGACGGAACCGATGTAAATGACTTTACAGCGGTATGTGGATGGTTGAAGATTCAGTCTAGTCCTTTCTATTGCAATGGAAATATCAACAATGCTATAGGTCTATGGCTTAAGGGAACTTCGGATATTGAAAGAATCACTAGTGAAGAAGAGGTTCCATTAACACAAGGTAATACCTATACTGTTAGTTTTGATTATTGGGTAACAAGAGCCAGTCCAAAATCGGTACAAATTGCTATGGTTCCTGACCAAAATGTATCTACATCATATGGCAGTGGATTACCAGCAGGGTCACAAATAATTGCTGAACTTAACTCCCCTACTATTGATGACTTATCACAAACAAATCATGAATGTTACGACCTTAATGCTCAATTCCATTCTGCATCATTTACTTTTACTCATAATGATGCTAATAATCAATATTTAAGCCTTACAGGTGAAGGATCTTCATCTACTTCAATCGTATTCATCGATAACTTAAGGATTAACATTTGTGAAGGACAGTGTAATGCAGTGCCTGACTTTACATTCGAAACAGAGAATTGTTCGACGTCTTTTGTTGGAACAAATAGTGGAGACCCTGGTGTACTTTCTTGGGATTTCGGCGATGGTTCTATTGCTACAGGTTCTGTTGTAAGTCATGAATATTTATGGGATGACACCTTTACTGTATGTCTAACAATTTCTTGCGATCTCGAATCAAGCGTAACGATCTGTAAAGATGTAGTAATTGAAAATGATTGCAACCAATGCGAAGAAATTACGACTATAGATGCAACCCTATGCCAACCTTCGGGCGATACTTTAGACACCTATCTTACCAATTTCGAAATAGAAATACCAAAAGGTTATGGTCCATGCGTTGAAGGCAAATTATTTGTAGGAGTAGACAATGTAAATTCAAATGTAAATTCCTATGATATAGATACAGATTCTGATCCTGACAACGACATTGTATCCATTTCTGTAAACCTTACTACTTCAACCAGCTATGATATTGAAGCAAATGGTCCAGTTGGTCATACTACTTTCTGCTCTCCAGATGGTGAAATGATTTGTTATGTTTTCAGTGTAAGTGGATCAACTTGTGAATCTTGTGAAGAAGTAAATTCAGTTGCAAGTTGTACGGATGAAGCTTTTCCTGAAGGTGTATATAACTACGAAGGAACCATTGACATTACTTTACCTGATGATTATAGACCATGTGGCGACATTTCAACAAATGTAAATTTAGAAGTAGGCTCTCCAATTCAAACAGGCAACACCATGAGTATCCCTTATTCTATGGAAACAGAAAAAGAAGGATTCTTTGGTGAAACAGCTATTCTTTGCTTTGAAAATGAGGATAGTGAACAAATATGCGTTACAGTTACGATCACGATTGATGAACCATGTTTACCACCACCAGTAGATTGTGCTAGAGAATGGATTACTAAAAACATGTCATGTTCAGAAAGTAAAGATGGACTCACCGAATTCAATATATCAAACATGGTTGCTGAAGCAGGTAGTTATACAATATGTGAAGACGGTTTGTATGGAACAGTCTCTGGCGGTCAAGTAAATGTAAACTATGGATACATGAACGGTAATAACCTTGTCTTCGATATCACAATCATTATGCCTGATGATTATGACCAAAATGCAGAACATGATGTCAGATTATTTTTATGTGATGAAGAAGGAACCATGGTTTGTTTCTTATTCCCGTATAATTTACGCTGTAGAGATAGTAGACCAATCAAAGGTGATGTCAAAGATGGTACATTTGGCGGCGGATTAGTTACTGTCATAAAACCAAAACTTGTGAACCCAGAATCAGAAATCAAGGAAACAACTATTTCTGTCTTTCCAAATCCTACAAAGGATATTTTAACGATAAATATAAATTCGAAAGACAACGATATACTACAATACAGTATTCTAGATATCAATGGAACAAGATTGATCAGTAATAGAATGTTACTAGAAATTGGTAACAATGCTGTAAACATCTTTACCGACCATTTATCTAGTGGGGTATATTTCTTACAAATGAATACGAATCAAGACAAGTACAACGAAAAAATAGTAGTTGCTAAGTAAAATAAGTAGCACTACTTTGCTAAAGCATTTATCATAGGTAGCAACAAACAATTGAAGCTACCTATGATTTTTTTTAAAATCAAGCAATTAAAAATTTATAAGCTTTCCTCCATTATTTTGATACTATATGGAGTGCTAATTCTTTGTTTGCAAAAAAAAATATCATGAAAAATTGTTTAATCATTTCACTTTTAATTTTTAACATAGGAATAAATTTTGGAGCGGCACAAGAATGCGGAGTAGAAATATCTCAGGAAGAAACCGTGAACCAAGAAACGAATTCACCCCCATGTTTCGATGTCGAGTATATCCAAGAAAATTGTATTCCAATCTATGTCAATGTTAATGTTCATTTTTTCTTAGACGACAATTGTGAAGGAACATTGGCTACTGCCGATTATGTTGACGAAAATCTAAGTGCTCAAAATGCTTTCCAATTAGCCGAAGATATGATTAATGATGCAAATTCTTTCTTCGAAACAATGAGTGAAAATATTAATGGATATAATTATCAATGGAATGCTGAAGAAAATGGTGTAGAACCTACAGAGTCTCAATGCATTCCTATTCGTTATGTTTTGAATGGAACATATATTCATTGTGATACTGAGGCTCAATCTGCTGGAGGTCTAAGCGATGTTGATCAGTTCGAAGTCAATCAAGATTCAGAAATGAATATTTTTGTTTCTAATGTTAATGATAGCACAAATGGTTGGGGTTCAAATTCAAGTAATCAAGCTCTAGTAGAAAATTTTAGTCCAGGTCTATTAAATCATGAATTAGCTCATGCCCTAAGCCTCGGTCATACTTTTTGGGCTAACGATGGCTGTGACGATACTTGGGACATAGAAATGGAATGGGATATTGACTGTGATGGCACAGCAGATTTAATATTTGACAGATGTTGGGATAGCCAACCTAAATATAATGGTCAAGATGCCTGTGATACCGATCTATTCTGTGAAAGTCATCCTTGCTGCGATTGGTCAAACCAGAATAATAATTTGATGACATATAGTGGTTGGGCAGGCAATCCTAATTATTCAGCGCTGACTCCTTGTCAATTAACTCGAATGCTTACCGATCTAGCTGAAAACATGTGCGACTATATTGAGGATATTGGCTGCTGTCCCCCTCCAAAAGCATTTATTGGGACAGTACCAAACCTAGATGAAGAAATGGATTGTCCAACATGCTTCAACTTAGCCTCTAGTTTCAATGAAAATGCATATAGTATCCAAATTACTAATCATTTAGGTAATATTATCAGAGAAACTGATCTAATTGAAAGGCAAGCTGATAAATATTGTATTGCTCCTCAAATCAATAAATGGGGACAGCCTTTTTGGTCAAATGGTTTTGCAACAGGAGGGACATATACCATTACGCTTACAGTTCACAATGAATGCGGCGATTCAGATACTTTTGATTTTACCTTTACGCTTCCTCCTCCTTGTTCAATTATAATAAAAGAAGAAGTCCCTTTCCCTAACGAAGGTATAACTTTATTCATAAATAATATTTCTCCAAACCCTGCAAGAAATATTATCCGAATTGAATACAATTCTTCTACATCTGGTAATCTTTCAATAAGAGGTCTACATGCTACTTCTGGTTATTCTTATGGTATACTTTCTACAAATAATATTTCTGCAGGTGACAATCAATCAACCTTAATTGATGTTTCATCTTGGAATTCAGGATTAAATAGTATTCTTATAGAATTTGAAAACGAAACTTATATTAAATCATTCATAAAAGAATAGTTATCCTTTTAAGGCGTTTCCTAGCAATAGGAGGCGCCTTTTTAAAAAAAATCAAAAAAATTAGTC
>JAHDGD010000178.1 GCA_020627825.1 Saprospiraceae bacterium | reverse complement strand
TAATAATTCCAGGTGATGAGCTCTAGAGAAAACACATCTTTAGTCGTGAGTCGGTATCCGAAATTCAACTGATAATAATGGGGCGGCTCAGGATCATCCACCAGATTAGCCAACATAAAAAAAGTACTGCCTACAAAGTATTGATCCAATCGATCTTCGGAATGTTGCGCATACGTAGCTTGAAAAAAGAATAGGCAAAGGATCGCTAAAATACATCGTTTTTTTCTCATCATTTTTATTTTTAATGTAAAGTAAGAGAAGGGTAAACTGGATTTCATTGACAAAAGTCAATAAAGAGAAATAGAGATATATTTTAGCTTATTTTATGGATGTACCAGCGCTTTATTTCGGGTTTTTATTCATGCAGCTAGTTCGATTTATTGTTATTAATGAATTATAACACCATGAAGTATATAGGGTTGTAATCCATAGATGTAAACAACATGTAGGATTTTATTTTTAAGGAATGAAGGAAAGTACTAACGTGCATTATTTTATCCAAAATACTATTGTTGTTACAATTACTCCAGCTACTAATAGAGGGCATAATAATCCAATTATCCAAGTAAAGACCTTAACGAGTTTCAAGTTTTCCGAATTTTCTAGATATAAATATGATTCTGTAATTGCTAAAGGAATGAGATAGCTTCCAAAATATAATATAATTGAAAACCATCCTGTAAGATCAGCGTTGATTCCTGGAGCTGTAAAACCTGTAAGCAATAACCAAGTACCAAACATAATTCTGTAAAACCAAACACCACTAACTACTATGTATGTTCTAATTGCCCATTTTCTATGTGAGATAAAATCTTTCTTTAGTGCTGTAGACCATGTAAGAAATCCAAAGACTATAATGAGAATAGCGTTTATCGTATTTCCTATCAACCCTGGATGCCCTCCTATAACTAAAGGTCTATTCCAAATCAAATAAGTAGCAAGTATAGCAGTTACAATAACACTAAAAATGTAAATTCTTCCATTCCATCTATGAAAACGCTTAAAGTTTTTTCTAATAAAAGAAATAAACTGCAATGGCCCTCCTATGGTAATTGTCAAAGCAAGAATAATATGAAAAACTAGAATGAAATTTCCAATTTTATCACCATTGATGATGCCATTAGCCATGTGTTCATTCCAATCTTCCCATTTCTTATTATATGCGCTTGCTAATAGATAAATAGCGATGTAAAGTGTAAAAGCAAATTGACCTAATAACCCTATGTAAAATAAGATATTTACATTTCTTTTAAGTTTAATCTTTTGTATATTCATACGCTAAGATATAAACCGATATTTTCTATTTTTTAGTCAATCAACATAGCATAACAATCCTTCTGCATACGATGGATTATGATCTGCAAACTATTTTACTAACGAGAAAAAAGCTTTCTTGTAAGTTTTACTTATGGGAATTATCTTTTCATTGATGATCACTGAATTATTAGATATTTCGTCGATTTTAGAAAGTGATATCATATAAGACTTGTGAACTCTACATGCGATTTCATTTGGAATGTTTTTTTCTAGTTCTCCAAATGTTTGCAATGTCATAATACTTTTTTTTCGGGTAAAGATTCGTCTATAATCTCTCATACCTTCTATGAATAAGATATCATCATACAGTAGCTTAATCAACTTCCCTTCCGATCTGATATAAATAAAATCAGCAGTTGAGTTTCTTGCCTCTAAATTATTTTGTGCTCTATTTACAGCTTGAAGAAAACGTTGGAATGAAAATGGTTTTAAGAGATAGTCTGTAACGGCAAGTTCGAAGCCTTTCAACGCATATTCTTGATAAGCTGTTGTAATAATTATTTCGCTTTTCACAGGTAAGATTTCGAGCAACTCTATTCCTGTAAGTTCATCCATGTTAATATCTAAAAACAATATTTCGGGTTGATTGACCTTCATACGTTCCAAACCACTAATTGCATCTTCAAAGGAAGCTTCTAATATAAGGGATGGTACTTTCGCAATAAAATCTGAAATTTGCTCTATTGCTAAAGGTTCGTCTTCTATAATTATGCAACTAGTTTTTTTCATGTTCCACCTTTAATGAGACGACATACTTATTCTCGTATTTATCAATTTTTAGACGATGTTTTTGCGGATACAGGAGATTTAATCTTTTGGTTATCAAGTCATTTCCTATACCATTTCGCATAACTTTATCATTTGTGTTGTTTGACCATTTGTTTTCACAATGCATTCTTATATAATTTTCATTTATGTCAAAATTGATTTTGATAGCATCTTTTAGTTTTTTATTCTGAGAATGTTTAAATGCATTTTCGATAAATGGTATAAAAACAAATGGAGCAATAGATTTATTTTTTTCTTCTCCATTTATATTCAAAGTCACATATGCATCATTAGAAGTTCGGATTTTTTGCAATCGAACATATTTGCGAATGTAATCTAGTTCTTTGTATAGCGGAATTGAAGTAACTTTCGTCTCAAAAAGCATGAATCTCATTATATCAGATAATTCTTTTAAATAGGAAGATGCCTTTTCGGCATCTTTGATAATCAGAATATCTATATTGTTTAACGTATTGAATAAAAAATGAGGATCTAATCTTGCTTTTATTAATTCTAGTTCCATTTTATGATTCTTTTGCAAAAGTGCTTCTTTAATTTTACTATCCTCAAACCAAGTGATAAATCCACGTATAATTAAAGCAACACAACCATTTAAAAAACTTATAAAACCAACCAAAGGAATCGCTATATAATTAGATTGACCATAACAACCAAACCCCATATTAGCTGTACATCTTAAAGTTAAAGCTGCAATCAAAAAACTACTCAGTGCAACAAGTATGCCCAGCAGAAAACACTTGACAAATTGCCCTTTTTGAAGAAAATGAGGAAATAACCAAAAGTAGAAAATATAAAAGCAAAAAATGGAGGGAACAATTGCTACACCTGTAATAATACCTGGGTAAGACATACCGATATCTAATTGCTCAGTTGGTCCTAAATTTATGGCCAATAACACAACAAGCCAAATCAATATATAAACTGACCAATAGCCAAGGTGAATAAATAGTTTCCATGTTTTTTTCATTACTAGTAATATCGAGAATCTTAATCGATATTTAAAAATTAATCTGCATAAACGCGAAATTAATCTTCAAAATGTTTCTTTGAATAACTATTTGCATATTCGCATTCTATATGTTACCTAACTGCATTTAGTGATCTTTATATTTATCATTGAAATATAGCATACGATTACATTATGGTAAAAGAAAAAAAATTGATTTTTTTGGATGGACTATATATGAAAGAAAGATTCTGTCTTTCAATCTTATTAGTAAAAATCAAGCCTTCCTTTTCCAAAAGTATCATGGATTATCTTTTTTAAGGCTTAACACTAAATGTAATACAGAAAATAATGATCTGTTAAGTGATTCCAATTGGGCTAAATTTGCTTCAGATAGTATTTTTTTAGGCTTGCATGCACTTCTTATGCTGCAATCTATAACTGCACAGATTTTTATTGAAAATGAAAAAGTTTTAGGGATTAACTTTTCTAACCCTACATATTCTTTTGCATTTAATTATAGAGATCTTGAATTAGAAGACTTCTTATTAAATCTTATCTTTCAATCGATTAAAAATAAAGAAAAAGTAACAATTTCTTGTTTATCCACGTGCCAATTTGTTCAAGCAATAATCGGAAAGGTAATTGGAAATGAAGAAAGGGAATTTCCTGAAAAAGTGTTCGTTACTCGAATAATAGATTATTATATTTATTCTAACGAGAACATTAAACTAAAAAAAGAAAGAAAGTTTATAAATCTTCGATCCATCTTCAGGTTAATCGTTGATGAAGAAATAGAACATGAAATTTCGAAATCATACAACATGACTGTACAAAGCATAAATGAACATACAGCTGATGAGAGTTTTTCTTTTTTATATACAACATTAAAAAATGAAATAGCACAGGCATTTGAAGAAAGAAGAGTACATCATTCTGCTGATATAAGTGATTAGAAATGATAAAAAAGAACATTATTTTTTATATAGGTATTTGCATATTACTTTTTAATTCTTGTACTAAAGAACAGTTATCTTCTTGCTCAACTAATAAACGTTTAGCAGATTGCCTTGATTTTTATTGTGGTAATGTTGTCGATTTAGACAGAATGGATTCGATTCCAGAATATGCGTCTATCGTCACAGAACAATTCAATAGTGTAACAGCTGAGAATATAATGAAACCTAATGCCCTTCATCCAACTAGAAATGTGTTTGATTGGGAAGAAGCGGATCAACTTGCTTCATTTTGTCAGGCTTCCAATAAACGTTTGCATGGGCATACATTAATTTGGCATAAGCAATTACCTCCTTGGATGTATGCCTTTCAGGGAACGAAATCAGAATGGGAAGAAATGATGCGAGATCATATTTTTCGTATTGTAGATCATTTTAAAGGTAAAGTAACAAGTTGGGATGTTATAAATGAAGCTTTTGAAGAGGATGGTACGATGCGAAATACGATATGGCTTAAGAACATAGGACCTTCTTATATTGAAAAGGCCTTCCAATATGCACACGAAGCTGATCCAGACGCTATTCTTTTTTATAACGATTATAATATTGTATTGAATCCCATTAAACGTAAAGCGATTTTGGATCTGTGTATTCAACTAAAAGCTAAAGGTGTCCCCATTCATGGAATTGGCATCCAAATGCATATTTTTAATGGATTTCCTGAAAATAATGATATTTCAAAAGCAATGGATGAGATATGGAACCAAGATTTTATAATTCACATATCTGAGCTTGATGTATCCATCAATGTAAATGGAACTGAAATGCCAGTAGCTCCCGAAAAAGATTTGGATATTCAAGCAGAGAAATATCTTTATATTTTTAAGGCTTATGATCGTATTCCCAATGCATACAAATTTGGTATTACCATATGGGGAGTTGGAGATCGTGATACATGGATTCGGTATTCGTCGAATCGGGATGATTATCCTTTGTTGTTCGATGATGAATACCAACCTAAAAAAGCCTTTTGTACCTTAATTTCAGAGTTATGAGATATTTGATTATTACACTATTCCTACTTCTTTATCAACATTGTTCTAGTCAAATTTCAGTAGCCTATTATCTTAATCAATCAGAAATTTCTGTGTCAACACATACTGAAAAAAGGGTATGGGGAGAAGTTCGTTTTGCAACCAATACTTTCTTTGGTAATGTAACCACTGAACCAATACTTCAATGGAATATTAAACACAATACTAAGAGTATCCTTTATGTAGGAGTAGGTGCTAACCTTAATTTTTTCAATGTAGCGAATAGCATTTCTATTTTAAATGGGTATACCTTTCATGTTGGTATGCGCCTTAAACCTATACAGAATGTTCAGAATTTTCAGATTATAGGTGAAGTATCACCATATCTTAATCGAAGTTTTGCTGGAGGTGTTTTAAGGACGAGTATAGGGATTGCTTATCAATTTGATAGAAAAACAAAAAAGTCGTCGTAGGTATGAGCACAAGAAAATATATTTTAAGTATAATGCGAATTTCAAGTATAATTTTTATCATGCTTTTGTGTAATGTAACATATTGTCAAATAGGGCGTTTGCATTTAAGTCCTAGACAGCATGTAACGCAAAAAATCGCACTGACCACAATTGATTTGGATTTTTCTAGGCCCGCAATCCGAGATCGAGTGATATTCGGCGAGTTGGTTCCTTTTGACCAGTATTGGAGGACAGGCGCAAATCAAAATTCTACTATAGAGTTTGACCAAGATGTCTTTATTGAAAACCAAAGGGTAAAGAAAGGTAAGTATGCAATTTTAACTAAACCTGGAAATGAAAGTTGGGAGTTTATTTTATACGATGAAATAGATAATTGGGATGTTCCAAGCCCTTTGGATTCATCCAAAATAATAATAACAACTTCTATTGCCCCAGTTACTGTACCAATTAAACGTGAGGTGTTTCAAATTGAAATAGGAGATTTTACCAATTATGCCTTCGATCTTAATATATATTGGGAACATACAAAAGTTACAATCCCTATCGCTTTGGGTACAAAAGAAGCAATGGATAAAAAAATCCATCATCATTTAAATGGTCCTCAATATAGTGATTATTACTTAGCAGCTGTTTACCAACTGGAATCTGGAGGTGAATATGAAAAAGGGTTAGAATGGATAAATAAGGCAATGGAAGTAGCGGGTGAAAGAGGATGGTGGAACCTCATGGTAAAGACAAAGTTATTATTAAATCTGGGTCGTAATGAAGAGGCAAAAATAGTTGCAAAAGAAGGGTTAGTCAGTGCTAATGAAGAGAAAAGAGAAAACATAATCAGACAATTTGAACAAATATTATCGAAACTTCCATAAATAAAAAACACAAGCCTATTGATATGTTCATATTAAAGTTTAGAGTAACTTAGTTCGATAGAATAGCCGTTTTTTCGAGGTTGAAAGCAAGCAGTTGAAACAAGAGATTCGACGAAAAAATTTGCGTTAAATTGTATAACTTAACGTGAATAATGGATAAGGAATTTTATCAGAAACCTTTTAAATGGTTAGGTTTGACTAGAAATTCCGAAGGACTAGCCATAGCTAATTCGAGGAATTTATAGGAAAAAGATGACCTTTTAAAAGGTTTTATGAAATATTGACATTTCTACATCCATCTACTTCGTTCGATTTCATTTACCTTAGCGCTGCTAAGGCAAACAAAATCAGCCTCGTATATAAATGTATCTCTGTCAACTGATTTTATTCCTTATCCATTATTCACGTTAACTTAATAGATGGCATATGAACATCCCATTAGCTTTAATTTTATTTCGACTGTTATTAGCTCCTATCATTTTAATCTTTGCGTATTGTATAGGCGATTCTGCAAGAGCTCTTATTGTCGTATTGATGTTTATGGGGCTTGTTTCAGATATTTTGGATGGGATTATTGCTAGACATCAGCATATCTCTTCAGCGAAATTAAGACGTATGGATAGCCAAACCGATATGATTTTTTGGTTATCAATAGGTTTCGCTACTTGGATTTTGTCTCCACAAATTATAAAGGATCATTCAGGTTATGTATGGGCTATCTTAGCAATGGAAGCAACATGTTATGTAATTAGTTTTATAAGATTTGGGAGAGAAACCTGCACGCACGCTTTCTTATCCAAGTTGTGGGGAGTAAGTTTGCTTATCGCTTTTACTTCCTTGATTGGTTTCAATCACGCTGGTTTTCCATTCACTCTTGCTATTTTCTTAGGGTTCATTTCTCATGTGGATAGAATCTTGATTACACTTATTTTACCACATTGGACACATGATATTCCTAGTGCTTATCACGCTTTCTTAATAAGGAAGGGAATCGATTTTAAAAGATATAAATTTTTGAATGGATAAATCAGTGTAGGGTAACCTATCTATTATTCACATTAAAATAAACAGCCCGGTGTTGTGATGATCTCTTCGGATTCAATAGA
>JAHDGD010000177.1 GCA_020627825.1 Saprospiraceae bacterium | reverse complement strand
GGGTTAGTAAAGAGCAGATTTGAAAGGTACTATTTCGAAAGTGTTACCGAATTTTCGACATATTATGAAGAGATGGAACGAGGAAAAGAAATTATCAGTCAGCAAAACAAGAGATACAGGGTCAGTAAAAGGTGGAAAATGGGCGTTAGATGGTGGATGTATCGGGGGATTAGAAGTGTGGGAGGGTCCATTATAAAAGCTTTTCCAAGTTTCGTAGTATCAAATCTAGTGATATTCACAAAATCACTCCACCAATCCCCAAAACCCCCTCCCAAACCAGCATTATAAGCTTCTAATTCACAAGATTTTGGAATAATCTTGTGCCAATTATTAAATATATTTCTTCAATATATACTGTTTTCAACAGTAATCCTTAAATCGCTTTGTCTTGATCCAACTTATTTCCTTGATATTTTTTAACTGAATGAGCATAAACTATCTAATTCAGCACGAAACTTTGCAAAATTCAAAGATTCACTATCATTTTCAGAAGATCAAAGCGTTGTAATTTCATTTGCATACAAGTGGATTATTTAAAACTCTCTTCAATCATCAAAACTTTAAATTACATTAGTCCCTCTAAAATGATTTTGTTTCTCGATGCGCTATCGTTCTCTTTGAAACCTTTCCAACACGATATCATTGCTATAATCAAGCTTGTCATGGTATATTACTAAAAGATTATAACATGCGTGCAAAGGAAAGAATCTAACTTTGGTAAATCTGAAAACTTAAACAAAGTGTTGATTTTGAAGTGTATTCAAAACGTAATAAATCGTTTAATTTATAAATTTAGGTATTGATACGGAGGAAACCATCAAAGAGGATGGATGGCAGCTTGATGGGCAATGAATTATTTGATCGTTGAACTTTGTTTCATACTATTTATCAATCATTGGGCAACGACTTTTAAGGAAAATCAAAGTATTTCACCTTCTACTGTTCTATTTATATCATTAACTGTGACAAATTTTCAACGAAGCGCATTGAATAAAGGAATAAAAAAAGGGATGGCACAATAACCATCCCTTGATATTTTCTTTTGGGCGAAAGCCCTAAAAGCTACAGATTACTTAACGATACTTACATTTCGTACGATCATTTTTTCACCTGCATTTATTTGAAGTAGATACATTCCACTTTGTAATCTAGATACATCAAGTTTATGATTAAGTTTATCTTGAGTTCCTCCTATCTTTTCAGTTAAAACTGATCTTCCTGAAACATCAAGCACATTAATGCTAATCGCAGCTGGTGCATCTAATGTCAAATCAATGTTTAAGTCATCAGAAGTTGGATTCGGATAAACAGTCAATTTTTCTGTTGGAGTAAGTTCGTCTTCAACAGATACTACATTTGATAATCTGATGTTATCTATATACATCATATCTCCCCAAGCAGAAGTAATATAAAATCTTATTAGTACTTCTTGACCAGTATATGCAGCAAGGTCAAATTGAACATTTGCCCAATCGTCTGCACCTGGAGTAAAGAATGCATTATTCTGATTTAATGGAGGAGCTGTTGCAAGAGATGCGCCTGCTTCATTAAATAGATCTGTAAATGTTTCTCCACAATCAGTAGAAATCTGAACTTGTAATCTATCATTGGATCCTCCCCAGTTCGTAAATGCATAATCGAAACTTAATGAAGATACATCCGGAACTAAGAACTGATCCGCAACGATAATTTCACCATTAGGAGAACTTGCTGTTGCTGGATTCCATTGCCAAATATTAATAAATATTGAGTTTTCTGACTCTCCAAAACCACCTAGAGGTGCTGTACCATTAACAAATGCTGAATTTGCAATAACTCCATTTGCTCCTATTGCAGGTACATCAACGATTAAACCTGAACCAAACTCTCCTACAACATCAGATTCGAAATCTTCCTCTACTAAACCAAGTGCCGCACCAGCTTTACCTACTACTACTTCTGCACTAGAGTTATTCAAGGTAGCAATATCTCCTCCATCAGCAACAACCTCAAAAGAAACAACAGATGTTCCTGGAGGTAAATTGATTGATTCAAATGAAATGGTATTAGAAGCACCTGAAGCAAGCGGGTCAACCACTGTTTCAGACAATGTTGCAGTTCCGTTGATTAATAAATTCACATCGTATTGTGCAACTTCTGATCCACCCGCATTTTCAACTGTAACTTCTCCAGTAAATGCATAATCACAAAGACTTGAAGATGTATTTGCTGCTGAATTTGTAATTCCTAAATCAGCATAGCCTTCTAATGTAACTGGTGTCGAATGAGCAGCATTGTGAACGGCTGTACTTGCATCATTTTGCAACCAAGCAACAACTGCTAACTTATTATAGTTATAAATAAAATCAGGAATCGTTAATCCAGTCCACGTATTTTCCCACATTTCACCAGCAGCTATTTCTGGAATATCCATACCAGCAGCTCCTGTAAAAAATGTTTTCATTACTGCTTCGAATTCTACTAAGCTAGTAGATCCTGGAGGTGATGGCCAAGAAATTACTTCTTCTATAAGAGCAACTCTTAACTTGTCTCCTGGATCTTCGAAGGCTTCTGTTCCTTCGTTTATAATTCTTACGGTTACATCCATTGATGTAAGGTCATTGATCGTATGTTCAACTTCTATAAGAACAGGAGAAGTAACTCCGTAAGCTCCATCAATTTGTGCTTGTGTTATAGTTCCTGGAGAACCTGTGTCAGTACCATCATATCTTAAATTCGGTACTCCTGTAACACCATAATAGTCAACTCGCTCTTGTACTTCACCTGGATTATCCGCGTTCATAGGATCTACTCCTGGCCAAGATGTTTGATATCTGATTTGAACAAGTTTTTCAGAATTAGCAGCAGCAATCGCATTTAATGCTGGTGTTGTTGTCTCACAAGGAGGACAAGATGCTTGTGTAAACTCTTCTAGTAATACTGTTCTCTGTGATTGAGAAAATCCGAAAATAGAAAAGCACATAAAGCTTAAAAAGAGTATAGTTTTTTTCATAATTTAAGTTTGTTAAAAAATTACAACGTTTAAAGTTGCTAATATAGTAAATTATGAAAATCTTAATCTATTCATGTCTTTCTAAAAACACTAGATTTACAGCAAATTGGTAAACAATATGTGTTTTGTATTTTGCAAGACTTATTTAATTAAATATAATATGATTTTGCTAAATGCGCTGTTTTGTCAGTTAGCACCATTCACTAAATTCCATTGAGATGTTGAATATTCATCTATATTTAGACTAAAAATCATGTGTGGAATAGGCCTTCATGCTTCTCTTTACCCTGTAAACTCTGACGAGTTTAATGTCTTTATGCAGAGCATTCTTCATAGAGGGCCTGACCATCAAGCGCAGCTTCATATCAACAATAAGTTGATACTAGGCACGAATCGGTTAGCCATCATCGATACCAATCCTAGGTCCAATCAGCCTTTTTCATACAAGCATCTTTGCATAACATTCAATGGAGCGATTTACAATTATATAGAGATAGCAAATGACTTAAAAAAACTAGGTCATTCTTTCGAAACAGAATCTGATACAGAAGTCATTCTGCACGCTTACGAAGAATATGGCCCGGATTGTCTTCATAAGTTCAATGGTATGTGGGCATTTGCAATCCATGATCAAAAAACAAATACGATCTTCGCTGCAAGAGATCGTTTTTCAATTAAACCTCTATATTTTTATCACGATTCCGAACACTTTTTACTCGCATCTGAAATAAAACAATTTAAATTCATAGAGCACATTTCACTATCTTATAATGAACAACATATATTTCAATATTTAAAAAATGGTGGCTTTAAAAACTATAACAACAAAACCATATATAATGAAATAAATCAAGTAGAAGGTGGCACCTATATGATTTTTAATTTGGATAACTTTTCCAAAAATTTCTATCGATATTACACGTTTGATTCTATGAACACAAAAGGAATTAATACAAATGTCGAATTAAAATCTATTTTACAAGAGTCTATACAAATTAGATTAAGAGCTGACGTTAAAAAAGCGACCACTTTATCAGGAGGAATTGACAGCTCGATACTTACACTTGAAACCTTGAGGCATCAACAAAATTTAAGAAGCTATTCTTATATTGAAACAACTGATAAATCTCTTAATGAAGAACATTACTTATATGAGATCTTAGAAAAATATCCACATATAAATCATCAAGTTACTTTACCCGATAAATTAGAGTCTATCATTAAAGAATGTATATATTATCAAGATGAACCTCCAGCCTCTTTAAGTACAATAGCTCAGTTTTTAGTGTATAAACTAGCTCATTCCAAAGGAGAAAAAGTAGTATTAAGTGGCCAAGGTGCGGATGAAATTTTCGGAGGATATCCCCGTTTTTTTTCATTCATTCCTAAAATATTCTTGATACTATATATCAAAAATTCATTCCCTTTGATTCGATATCTTAAAAGTAAAATTCGAAAATCAGAAGAACAACTTTTTAAGAATGGCGCGTCACCTCTAGAAGTTTTTCACAATAGTAAAGCGTACTCTAAATATTTATTACAATCGAAAGGATTACGTGATTTATTACATTACGAAGATCGCAATAGTATGGCTCATAGTATAGAGTCAAGATTACCTTATTTAGATTATAGGATGGTGGAAGGTATGTTGAATGCTCGCTCGCTCTTCAAATTCCAATTAGCGAAATTGAAAGGTGCTTTATTTAATACATATAAAAAAGACCTTCCCAAGACTTTATTTAAACGCATTAAAAAACTAGCTTTCGACACTCCTGAAAAAAAATTATTAGCTAATGGGTTCTTCTCTCCTGAAGAAGAATTACAAAAACTTCAAAAAAGGTTTCCTTCCTTGCCTTGGAATGAAAATTTAAATACCAAAAAGTTAAATGAATTTACTGCTTGGCAATTGTACTTCTTAAATGTGTTCCTAGATCAAGATTTAGAAATAGTATCATAAAGATCAATATAGCGATTCATTACGGTCTCCTTACTAAATCTTAAATGGATATCTTTTGAAATCTCTTTTGCATCAAAATTTGCATAATTTCTCAAGAATGTGTCATAACTCTTTTCACTTGATAAATAGACACCATTTTGTGGTGTTATCATATCCATACTACCTACTTTATTTTTCAATAATACAGGAAGTCCGTGTGACAAAGCTTCTAATATTACTAGACCAAAAGTCTCAACTGTGCTAAAAGAAATCAGATAATCATATTGTTTATATTTTGATAATAATTCATGATGAGAAATTCTTCCTTTAAATTGGATATAATCACTATTTGCAGATTTTATACTACGTTCTACCTCTCCGTATACATCAACTGAAATTTTATGAGCTCGGCAGAATCGAACCAGTCCTTTATTGTTTTTAACCATCTCAGGCGAAGTAACAGCAATTGCTTTTAACGGCTTATTCAATTGATCTCTACCTACACTTTCCCAATGAATGTAATGCGATATTGTTAAAGGCTCCACTGAATAATCTGTAAGAATAGCTTGAGATAAAGCAAATGATGGACAGATAATTCGTTTCGCATGATGAAGTACTTGATGAAGAATTTCTACTCTCCATTGAGGAATTTTCTTTTCGATAAAATCAGAATGATGAAGACTCACAACATGAGGTATGTCATGTTTTTTTGAAAAGGCATCTCCTAAAAATGACCCAACATAATCATGTGAATGGACCAGATCAAAATTCCAATTTATTCCAACTTTTTCACTTTCCTTTAAACATGTATTGACCCATGCATCCTGACTGTTTCGATTAAAT
Organism: Saprospiraceae bacterium; assembly: GCA_020627825.1. Lineage (GTDB taxonomy): Bacteria > Bacteroidota > Bacteroidia > Chitinophagales > Saprospiraceae > JAHDFB01. Next base: position 1,795 of record JAHDGD010000177.1, on the reverse strand, counting down.
TTAGGTACATGAAACCCGCTGAAATGAAACACTTTTATATTGGAATTGATGTTTTTCTTCTGTACTTTAAGAACGGACAATTTCCTATACGTGTAAGCAAAATGTAGTACAAAAATTTCTATTCCTTCTGATGATAAGTCTACTGCTAATTGTTCTATAAACCGCCCTGCAAATGGGTTTTGTTCAGAAGGGAACCAACTCGGTATGAATAGAAGTCTCATTTTTGTACTTTTGAAGCGCCCAATATATAAAATGAGACGCAAAGGGATACCATATTATCTTAATACGATCAAGCTTAAACTTGCAAATAGAAGATTCCATACTCCTAAACACCATTCTTCATATCAAACAAAACTTACTAAAAATAAGGAACTTTACCTAGATAAATACCAAAAAGGGCCATTGCGTTTCCCCTCTTTTAGTCTTTACTATAGAACTTATTTTTATTTTAAGAATACGGATATTTTCGATGAAAGTTATATGTTTTATAAAGGATTTCCTGTAAGTTTAAAAAATGGTGAAAAGGTACCTCTCATACCTTTGTATTATGGATTGGTATATATAAACACAACATTCAATACTCCAGAATTTGATATGTCCATGCTAGAAGAAATTGCATGGTATACTATAAAAAATGGAGAAGAAACAGATGAATGTTTAGCTTATACACATGCGTTTGATTATGATGTATTTGATTTAGAAAAAAATTGGACATCAGGAATAACTCAAGCAATTGCAACTTCTTTTTTTCTACGGTTATATGTCATAACTAAAAATCAAGATTATTTACAATATGCTAAAAAAAGTTTTGCTTGTATACTATCTCATAATGAACGTTTCTCTTGTATAAGGGTAACTTCTTCAGGCTTGGAATGGGTAGAAGAATACAAGAGTAATCCTTCGGCATATGTATTGTCTGGCCATATTTTCGCCATTATTTCAGCTGGAGAGCTTTATCAAATTACGAAAGATGATGGGTATAAATTTCATACACAAAATTGGCTAAGATCCCTTGTTAATGAATTTTCATCTTATCAATTTGAATCGTATATCATCCATAATAAATACCAAGAAAAATTAAGTAATATAGAATATCAAGGATTATACATTGGGCAATTTCTTCATCTTTACGAATTAACTGGAAATGATTTATTTCAAGATCTTTATGGATATTACAATGAACAAATGAACTGGACATTATTTCATTCCTTTTATGGAATAAAAGAATAACTACATGGCAAAGAAAATAGAAAAAGAATTACCTCAAAAAAGATATGCTTATACACTGGAGCATCTTATTAAAAAAGATGAAATCTATATTTTAATAGAAACTGAAAATAAGTACGCCCTGTCTAAACTTGAGGATAAAAGCTTACTTTCCTTTTGGCCAACAGAATCCATTGCGCAACAAAACGCAAAAAATAATTGGACTGGTTTTACCGCAAAAAAAATCAGTATCCAAGAAATGGAAATCATTCTAGATCTTATAGAAGATAAAGATTGGTTAATGGATATTTTTCCCATTGATTCTAAAACGGGAACGATTGTCACAGTTGATGAATTTATTCAAGATCTTAACTCTTTTTACAAAGAATTAACTCCTTAAAAACTGATTTAGAGTTTGATGGCAAGCTAGTAATTCTGAAATTATACCATTTAATATTTAACGTGAATAATGGATAAAGAATAAAATCAGTTGACAGAGATACATCCATTATACGAGGCTGATTTTGTTTCTCTTAGCAGCGCTAAGGGGAATAAAATAGAACGAAGTAGATGGAGGTAGAAATGTCAA
>JAHDGD010000020.1:24971-40337 GCA_020627825.1 Saprospiraceae bacterium | reverse complement strand
TCACTTATATTTTAAGTTGGCGGTAAGAAATTTATAGTGCAAATTACATAATTTATATGTTCTCCTTACTTGTCTCTATTCTCTTAAAAAAGCAGGTATTCTTCCAGCTCTTTTAGCTGGCAATATGGAAGCACAGTAACCAATACTCATTACGGTTAAAAAGACAATAAAGAAATCGCGAATTTTCATCAACACTGGATAGGTGTCAATTATAGATCCTGGAGGAATAGGGACTAAACCAATTCGAATTTGAAGTTGATATATAATAATTGAAAGGATAGCGCCTAACACAAACCCTATTAATGAAATTAATAGGCCTTCAGCTATAAAGATCTTTTCTATCCTCTGCGTCGTCATCCCCATAGATTTTAAAATCGACATATCTTTTTTCTTTTCTAAGACGATCATCCACAGTGCTCCTACCATATTAAAAGCGATCAGCAACAAGGTAAAACACGCCAACGCATAGCTTAACCATTTTTCTATCTGCATCACCCTTAAAAAAGAAGCATCCTGCTCGTATTGATCTTTCACATGATATTGCTCACCAATAAGCTGCTTAATTTCTTGCTTGATCTTTTTCACGTCAGCGCCTGGGTTAATTCCCACCTCTACTGCACTAATTTTACCTCTCTTGCCAAGCAACGCTTGTAAAAAGGGAAGCGAACTAAACGCATATTTATTATCTTGTTCATCTTGAACTGAAAATGTACCACTAGCATATAGATATTGGGATTTATAGGATTTTGCAGACATTAATCCTGTTTGTTTTGCTGGTGCAAACACACGAACCGGATAGAGGTTACGTCTTACCGATATATTTAGCTTATTCGCAAGACCCACACCAAATACAGCATAATCCGCATCTTGATCTTCAAGCATGAATTCTCCTTTGCGAATAACAGAATCAATCGCATTAACGGTATTGAATTGCTCATCTACACCTTTCATATATCCTACTTCTTGGATACCATCATATTCATACAGAACCAAATCTTCTAAACTTTTTGAAATAGAATGCACACCTTCAATTAAACCCAGATCTTCAAAAGGCAAAGCTTCTTCATCGAATGTTTTGCCTTCTACTAGACTGATCTTGATAGGAGGATTAAAGGAATTAAACAATCCAGAAATTAATTCTTCTAAGCCATTAAATACAGTTAATATAAGGATTAGTGCTGCTGTACCTATGGTAATACCCAAAACTGAAATACCTGTTATCACATTAATAACATTCGTACTCTTTTTACCGATAAGGTATCGCTTGGCAATATGGAAGGGTAAATTAATCAATTGACATCATCTCCTCTTAACTGTCTATATCTTTTTCTGGCTTCGATTGCAAATGTTGAATTTGAATAATCCAAAAATAACTTTTCATATAGACTTTGGGCTTCGTCTGGTTTATCTAGTTGATTCTCATACAAACTTGCCAAATTAAATATAGCATTATCTGCTCTTATTTCATCTGGATATTCCTCTATAATCTTTGAATAAAGAGCAACAGCCTCATCTAGTTTTTTTAATCTAACATTGGCTTTTGCCTTTGTATAATAAATATCATCTGTTAAACCATGATCTGGAAATAATATGGTGATACTATCCAAAGTTTTGAAAGATGCCTCGTACTTATTTTGAAAAGATAGCAATTCGGCTCTTGCAAATAATTCTAATGGATAAGCAGTAGAATCCAATCCAAGATTATCTGTAATAAAAACAGATAAATCAATTGCATCATTGGAGATTAATTTCGATGTCGACGCTTTCAAAATATCAAATTGTGATTGTGCCCACTCGAAATCACCATTATAATAAGATAACTTCGCATTTCGAAATCTTGCCTGCTCTCCCAGATAAGCTTCTTTTAACTCTTTATCTACTTGTGAATACAATAACGTCGCATCCCAAATCTCTGATTTCATAAGATAATAATCTCCTAAATCAAGTTTTGCATTATTCAACACGTATGTATTGATTCCTTTTATTTCAATAAGCTCTTGCAAAATCTCGATTGCTTTGTCTAGATCATTAAGATATAGTGCTTCCAATTCTGCAAAATTAGCCATCAATAAAGCAGTATTTGCATTCTTCCCTTTTTCATCTAGATATATACTGTATTCCTTTTCAAGGTCTTTTAATTCCTCTTTCGTATAATCGAAATTTTGCGTGATTTTCTTACGCTTATTTTTCAATAAACTCTCTTTCGCATTCAATGCCAGAGGTGAATTGGGTTTAGTCTTTACAATATAATCAAAGCCATCGATAGCGGTTTTATAATCTCTAGCATTTGCTGCTATTCCCGCAAGATCATAAATCCTTTTTCCATCTTCTTGAAGTCTTAAATCAAGTGCCTTTGCTTGACGCATGGCTTTTTTATAGTCTTTTTGTTGCGTATGTACCCAGAGCAATAATTCAGGAAGTTCAATTAAATCAGGATTATCTTGAATCCGATCATAAAGTTGAGTTTGCAGTGTATCATAAGCTGAATCGACCAATTCTCGTGATAGGATACTTTTTACACTAGTTGCTTGTCTCGGATTATACTCAATTGCATCAAGATATTTTTCAAGCATCTTATTTACATCTCCTTTTCGACGATATAAATCTGCTAGATTATATGAATATGCATTTTCCTTTCCTAGCAACTCTTCTGCTCTTTCGTATACTTTCACCGCAAGATCATATTTTGAGCTACGACGAAAAGCCTGAGCAAGATTTGTAATATTATTTGGTTTATCGTCTAGTGTAGCAATTGCTTTCTCATATTGCTCATTGGCTTTATCCATTTTGGATTGTAGCTCATATAAATCACCATATATTACGTAAAGATCAGCTCTTGGATTTCTTTTAAGTTCCTTTTTTATAATCTTTTCAGCCTTGTCGTAATTTTCAGAAGCAGTAAGGCACTTAATATAATAAGAAAAGTAAGTAGCGTTTTTTGACTTGTTATAAAGTTCTTCATATAACTCAGCTGCTTTCTCGAATTCTCCCGTATTATAATATTGGCGTGCAAGCTTTTGACTTTGGGCAGCGATAGCGTTAGCCCACAAAAAAAGACAAAGCATGCATACGAATTTAAAATATCTCATCAACCTAACATTTTCTTATTACAGAGGTATAACGTAAAATTGGTTTATTTCAGTTCAATTGTACGTATTTTATACGCTTAAATGTTTGTTATTGTTGCAAAGTGGCTTTATGATTATTGGAATATATTACTTTTGCAAAAAATTAATTCATGAGTGACGTTAGATTAAGATTTGCACCGAGTCCTACAGGACCACTTCATATAGGAGGTGTGCGGACTGCATTATACAATTATTTGTTCGCGAAAAAAATGGGTGGTACTTTTATTCTAAGAATAGAGGATACAGATCAAGGTCGATATGTAGAGGGTGCGGAACAATATATAATGGATGCTCTTGAATGGCTTGGTCTTGAATTCGATGAAAGCCCAGTGAAAGGTGGAGCATATGGTCCGTATCGTCAAAGCGAAAGAAAATCACTTTATAAGCAATATACTGATCAGTTAATTGCTAATGGAAAAGCCTATTATGCTTTTGATTCGGCTGAAGAATTGGCTGAAATGAGGTCGCGTTATGAAGCACAAGGGGTTCATTCTCCGAAATATGACGCGACAACTCGAACCAGTATGAAAAACAGTTTGACCCTTGATGAAGCTAAAGTAAAAGAGCTTGTAGAAAAAGGGGATAACGTCGTTGTAAGATTAAAGCTTAACCCGGATGAAAAAGTTGTTTTTCATGATGTAGTTCGAGGTGAAGTAACATTTAATACAAGTCAACTAGATGATAAAGTTTTACTGAAAGCAGACGGAATGCCTACTTATCATATGGCTAATATTGTAGATGATCATCTAATGAAAATCTCACATGTTGTAAGAGGTGAAGAATGGTTGTCAAGCACTGCGCACCATGTTCTTTTGTATAGAGCACTAGGATGGGAAGACACCATGCCACAGTTTGCACATTTGCCTCTTATCTTAAATCCTACGGGCAAAGGAAAATTAAGCAAACGTGCAGGAGCAAAATTTGGATTTCCAGTATTTCCACTTTCTTGGATTGGAGCTACAGAAGAGGATAGTTTCGAAGGGTTTAAAGAATTTGGGTTCAACCCAAAAGCTACGCTAAACTTTCTAGCTTTTCTAGGATGGAATCCTGGGACAGAACAAGAAATTTTCAACTTGGATCAATTAGTAGAAAGTTTTTCTTTAGAACAGATTGTAAAAGCAGGAGCTCGATTTGATATAGATAAAGCCAAGTGGTATAATCAACAATATATCATAGCTAGTGATGAAAAGGAATTATTGACTTCCGTCAAAAGTCAATTACCGGAGAATCATGGATATTCTGATGCATTCTTAACTGGTGTGGTGGAACTAATGAAAGAGCGGGTTGTCTTACTTCCTGAATTCACAACTAAAGGATCCTACTTTTTTTCACCGGATCTTGAATATGAAGAAAAACCAATTCGTAAAAAATGGAAAGAACCCAATATTCAACATGTAAAAGCCCTATTCCAAGCTGTAGAAGCAATGAATGATTGGACGATAGAGGCATTGCAGGATACCATAAAAGGATATATTACCAGTAATGAATTAAGTTTTGGAAATATATTACCTTTCGTTCGAATTGCAGTTGCAGGAACAATGAAAGGACCTGATATTTTTGGCATGATGAGTATCCTAGGGAAAGAAGAAGTTTCACAACGATTGCAAAAAGGACTTGAAATATTTGATGAAATTAAAAATAAGGAAGCATCATGATGCGGCATCAAAATAGTAAGATGGATCTAAGCGCGATGACCTTTGCGCAATACATGACGTCATTAAAGATTTTACATCTTGCAATGTGTGTAGGTACTGCGTTCGTTATTATTGCTCTTGTCAATGTAATTGGCTTATCTTCTCTTTCATTCCAAAATATGGATATTCAAAAAGTAGTCCTTTTTTTAATGGGCGCAATAGCAATTATATACCTAGGGCATACATTAAGTAATAAAAAGATCAATGATATTTCAGGTTCTGATTCATTGGATTCTAAATTGATGTCTTATAGAATAGCAAAGGTTATCTTATTTGCATTGACAGAAGGCCCGGCAATGATTTGTATAATTTTGGGATTTGTATGGAAAGAGGCCGGCTTATTTATTGGAGGTGGATTAATCATTGCGTACTTATTGAGTCAACGTCCTACTGCTGATCAACTAAAAACTGATGTACCATTTTCATCAGAAGAAAAATCTTACCTCAACGGGAATTCTACTTTAGGAGAATGGGAGAGTCAAAGAAAATAGTCTCCGTTTCGAAAACTTCTTACCTTTTTTTAGAATAAATAATATTTTTCACATTGTTCATTTTTATTCCTAGATTCTTGTATATCAAGGACCTATAAAAAATCCGTCATTTTCAATTTATGATATATTATTGACAAAAGAAAAAAAACAAATTGCTTGATGCAACGTTTTGAAAGAAAGATTAGAATAGTATAACGTTCGAACAAATTTAATCTTAATCAAAAAAAAGAAAATGAAACAAATTAAATTTTTTGCCCTGTTATTATTGGGGTTCGGAATGTTGCTAACATCATGTACTCCTGAGAATGTTGAAGAAATTATTGATACAACAGTAGAAGTTGATGATAAAATAGAAAATAAAATCATCACGCGTTCTTTACCGAATGGAGACGAAGGTCTTATACTAGAGTGCGTTTCTATTCCATTGCCTTTCAGTTTTGTTACCATAAATGATAACATCATAACAATTGAAACTATTGAAGATTTCGAAGATGTAATAGAAGATACGGTCGATTATGTTGTTGATTTTGTTTATCCATTAACTATTATAATAGACGATGAAGAATCAACAGTAAATTCGATTGATGAATTAGGTGAGGCATTTGCTTCATGTATTCCTGAAGATGGATGGTCTTATGATGAATTTCCAGCATTTATAATTGATGAATCTTATTGTGTAAGCTTAACGTATCCACTAGAAGTTACAGATATAGAAGGTAACATAATTGAGATTGATTCAGAAGAAGACTTTATTGATGCTATGGCGAGTTATGAAGTGTTATTCTTTAATTTCCCTATGACAGTTGTAGATAACGAAACAGGAGAATTAGTAGAAGTTGCAAACGAAGACGAATTATTCGAAGCACTTGTGAACTGTGATGCATTTAATGAGCCTTGTGATTCTATAGAATGGGGAGGAGAAGTAGCTTGCTATAGTCTTGTATTTCCTCTAGATGTAGAATTAATTGACGGATCAACAGTAACTGTTGAAACAGAAGAAGATTTCAATGTTTTGATATTAGGAAATGAGGTTGCAAACTTTGTTTATCCTTTAGATCTTTTAAATGAAGAAACTGGGGAGACTATTACAGTAAATAGTGATGAAGAACTAATAACTGCAATCATCTCATGTTCTGGATTTATTTCATTAGAATTTCCTCTAGATGCAATGCTTGAAGTAAATGGAGAATGTTTTGATCTGAATTATCCAGTGACAGTTTACGACTTTAATGACGCAATAGTAGTAAATAATGAAGAAGAATTGGAAAGTTATGAGGGTTTAGGTTACCTTATCCAAGTTCCATTTAGCATTACTTTACCGAACGGCGATATCATGGAAGTAACAAGTTTAAATTTCTTTGAATTCCTAGAATTACTTGAGAATTGTTAACAAACAAATTGAATAAGAATAGTACATGTTTTCCATGTACTATTCTTTCAATATAAAAATTACATTTGATACCATCAACTATCATAAAAAAGTGTCTGAGAGGAAATCAACTAGCTTTTAAACAGGCCTATAATTCTTCTTTACCTTATGTGCTTTCGATTGTAAGTAGATACATCTATGATCAAAGTGATAGACCTGATGTTGTGCAAGATGTATACATTCAACTTTTCAATAACCTGGAAAAATTCGATGAAAGTAGAGGAACTATAAGAACCTTTATTAGAATAATTACAGTGAATCGTTGCATAACACATTTAAAGAAACAAAGTAATAAACCTATTGTACAAACTCTTTCTGTAATTGATGAACAACACATTTCTACAAAGGGTGAAAATCAGCTTTTAGAATTAAGTAAAGAGGATATAATGGTTTTATTACAAGACATGCCTCAAGGATATAAAGTTGTCTTTCTTCTATTTGTTTTTGATGATTTTAGTCATAAAGAAATTGCAGAACAACTTGACATAAGCCCAGAAACATCTAGATCACAATATTCAAGAGCAAAAAAATGGTTGCTCAAACATTATGCAGACTCTACAATAATAAATTCATATGGAATCTTTCGATAAAAAACTAAAAGACAAATTCGAGGATTCGTCTTTCGATGTTCCGGACGAATTCAGTTGGGAAAACCTAGGTCCAGGTATTATGGAACAAGTTGAACAACCGAAGAAATCAAGAAAAGGATTTTATTTTCTTGCTTTTTTAGCCGGATTTACTTTTCTTGCTTTTTCAATCTATGTGCTCACCGACATCAGAAAAGAACCAGTTAAAGAGTTAGATGTCTCCAGTCCTTTGATTGCCATAGAAAATGAAACAAAGCAACAAAAAGCATCAACAGAACAAAACATTATACAAGATCAACACATTTCAAATAAACAAATTGAGCAACGTAAAAAGTTAACGCAACGACGCACTATTGAAAAATCTGACTATTCAACTGTATCCCAAAACAATTCTGGACAATCAACTTTATTTTTAAAACAACAGAATAGTTCAGAAAAGCATATTGGTTTAGCTCATGAACTTGCTATACAAAACAATAAAGCAACAAAAAGTGACATAACAAAAGAACAACCTGCGCAGCAAAATCAGAGTGCTTCTAACAAAAGCTCCACCGATTTTGGGCCCCAGCCCGACTATAAAACATATGAATTATCAAGTATTAATGATCGTATAATTGTTCAAAAACAAAATGCATTAAAACCTCTTTATCTGAAGAAACCGGATTCAAAACAACCTAAGGATCCATCAAATGCACTGCGTCAATCTATTGGTTTATCAGCTGGCGTTGTAGCTTGGAATATGAGATCACAGGATTTCGACCTTTTACAAAATCAAACGACATTACCATCTTGGGGAATGCACATCCAATATAATGTTGCATTAAACCATCGTATAAATTTCTCTACAGGTCTTGAATACAGTGCGCTAAGAAGCAGGATGACAGGTATATTCACAGATGTGGTGGAACACTATAATGAAGATGCTGTGCAAAATGTTATTAATCAAGTAACAGGTGAAGTTCATCAACAGACAGGAGCAAGAGAAAGAATTACTACAAAAAAACGCATAGTACATCACAATACTTACCACGTAGTTGCAATTCCTTTAGATTTTACTTATTCTATACCAGTAGATAAAAGAATTTCCATAGGTGGTTTATTTGGTGTTAAAGGAAATACTATAATCACACGATCAGGAAGAGGTATTACTACTGAAAACACCTTAATAGAATATAATAATGCGAAGCAAACTCCTTTGTTTTCTCTTCAAGCAAGTGTAGGCTTAATAGGATCTTATACAGTAAGTCAGCATTTTAGTTTACAAACGACATTGCGTTATAATGCGCCCTTAAACAGTGTCGAATGGATAAATGAAGATTCTAGAACTACAAGTGACTTTAGGTTTAATGTAGGCTTTGTTTATACCTTATAATAGTGGATAAAAAAGACTGAAAAATATCCAAAAGATCATTTTTATAGGATGTAAAGATACGTCCTCTAAAAACGATGGGATAAATTATTCTGGAAATAATGGATGCTTTCTTTTGCGCTTTCTCTAGCATTGATTTTAAAATTTCCATCTTGCTCAAGAAAAAAATGTTCAATACCATTTACTTTAGGATCAGGTAAAATTAAATTATAATTAATATTTCCATTTCCAAATTCAGTAAAGTCCTTAGAGGATTTATCCATATCTTTTAAATGCCACATTTTAATTCTTCCTGGATATTTAGCCATCCATTCCATGGGGGAATAAGGAGAAGCAAATTGTACCCAATATAAATCTAGTTCAAAAGATACTAAATCAATATCTGTTCGATTTAATAAAGTTTCAAATCCCATCGCATCATTAATCTTATGAAATTCGAAATCATGATTATGGTATGCGAGTTTTAAAGATGCTTTTCTTAATTCTTCTCCTAGAATGTTCAATGTATCAGCTAAGCGTTTGTAGTTATCAGGAGTTCTTTGATTTTTGTTCAACCATGGCCATACCATATATGTATTGCCTAATAGTTGAGCAACTTCTATTGATTGTTTTACATAATTCCAGAACGAATCATTCTTTGAATTCCAATACTGTTGAAAATTATAATGTCCACTTGTAGAAGTGACTTGCAGTTCTTCAAGAATTTTCTTTATTTCAATTGGATTTTTCCCATAAAGTTTACCTCTAGATCCATCAAAACCATGAATTTCAAAATTTTGATACCCTAACGAAGCCAAATAGCGAAGAGTGTTTTCAGGGTTATGAAACATATCGTCTCGGATAGAGTATAACTGATATCCTACTTTATAAGATTGAGAATTCTTTAAAGAAGTATAGGTAAAAGGTAAAAGAGATAGCAACCCTACCCTTCCTGTTCTTTCTATAAAATCTCTTCTATTCATAAGTATTCTTTATTCCATCTACTAATCTTCTATGGTAATTTATTTGACCTAAATGATAATTTAAGTGTCCATATAGATGAATGAGTGTGAAATCCATCTTACGTTTTTTATCCCATATTTGGATAGGAAAATCTGACGTTAAATTTTCAACTAAAATTTGATTTAATCCAAATTCAACTTCCTTAATTGTAACGTCAATTTCAGCGAGTAGAACATCACGATTTACATTCTTTGCTGAAAATTCATGAGCTCGATTTCTTTCATAACCTGATTTCCCCAAAGCATTTCCAATAAACGTTCTTAAATTTCCTATTAAGTGTAAACAGAGATTTCCTCCTGAATTTTTTATTAAACCTTCGATTTGCCACAGGGAATCGTTATCCGAATACCTTTCAATTTCACTCTTAAGACGAAGTAAGTCTCTTTTAAAAAGTTCTATTAATGATTGTACATACATATAATTTGTTTTCAAAGCTATGAATCGTTACACGGATTTCATACTATATAATGCCAAATAGTAAACATTGGACTGTGATATAAAGCACTCAACTGAAGTACATCTACTTTAAAGAGAATAGGTACTTTCATTATTATGCTCTTCCCTTATAAACTGTTTAATAATTCAAACAACTCTGTAGAGTTTATATTTCACTTTTTATATCCCTGTAAATTCTTCTATTTGTTGGCGTGCATTTCGATCGAGATACTCATCTATCGTCTCATAATGTTCAATTACTCTTTTATTCTTAAATTCAAAAACCTTTTCAGATAAGGTTCTTAAAAAATCACGATCATGCGATACTAAAATAACCGTTCCTTCAAAGTTTTTAAGCGCTTCTTTCAAAACATCTTTTGAACGAAGATCCAAGTGATTAGTAGGTTCATCTAAGATGAGCAAATTAACCGGTTCTAGTAATAATTTCACCATAGCTAGTCTAGTTCGCTCACCACCAGACAAAACTTTTACCTTTTTATCAATATCATCACCACCAAACATAAAGGCACCTAAAATATTTTTAATCTGAGTTCGTACATCCCCTTTAGCTACTTCATCAACTGTCTCAAAAACAGTTAATTCTTGATCAAGCAAAGAAGCTTGATTCTGTGCAAAATATCCAATATGTGTATTATGACCCTGCTTACATTCTCCTTCAAAATCAATCTCTCCCATAATCGCTTTTATCAGGGTTGACTTTCCTTCTCCATTCCTGCCAACAAAAGAAACTTTTTCACCTCTTTTTATTGTAAGATCAGCGTCTCTAAATACGGTGTGATCACCATACGATTTACTCAATTCTTTTACAATCACTGGATAATCACCAGAACGAGGGGCAGGAGGAAAACGAAGTTTAAGGCTAGACCGATCAACTTCATCCACTTCAATAATTTCAAGTTTCTCAAGCATTCTTTCAACTGAATTCACCTGATTCGTCTTAGAATAGGTCCCTTTGAATCGCTCAATAAATGCCTTATTGGTTTCAATCATTTTTTGTTGTTCCTTATAAGCTTTCATTTGTTGTTCCCTTCGCTCTTCCCTCAATTGTAAATAATGAGAATAATTTGCTTTGTAATCATAAACCTTACCCATAGTTAATTCAATCGTACGAGTAGTTATATTATCAATAAATGTTTTATCATGAGATATAACAATTACTGCCCTAGCCTTTTCAGTGAGGAATTTTTCAAGCCATACTACTGATTCAATGTCTATATGATTTGTCGGCTCATCCAGTAAGATGAGATCAGGTTTTTGTAATAAAATTTTTGCAAGTTCTATCCGCATTCTCCAACCACCAGAAAAATCAGCCGTTGATTTATCAAAATCTTCCCGTTTAAATCCTAACCCAAAAAGTGCCTTTTCAACTTCAGCATCATAATTAACTTCTTCATATGAATAAAACTTCTCTCCCAGGTCAGAAGCTTTCTCAATGATCTTCATATATTCAGTAGAATCATAATCAGTTCTTTCAGCAAGTTGTTTATTTAATGCATCAAGTTCATTTTTCATTTCGAAATACCCTTGAAAAGCCTTCATGGCTTCTTCACGAACCGTTACGCTATCTTCGGTTAGTAAGTGCTGTGGTAGATAGGCAATTACACTTTCTTTAGGTGACCGAACAAATCCATGAGAAGGTTTATTTACTCCAGCAATAATTTTCATTAAAGTTGATTTACCTGCGCCATTCTTACCCATAAGAGCAATCTTATCTTCAGGATTTACAACAAATGAAATATCCTTAAATAAGGTTCTTCCAGTAAATTCAACACCAACTTTATCAACAGTAATCATGAAAAACAATATTAATTTGAAGGTGCAAAGATAAAAAGTATTCCAATTTGGTTCTTGACAGAAGGGTATAAGCCAAAAAATAAAATACGAAATAAGAATGAAACAATATATGCTTCAGGACAACACTTGAATTTTAGTATTGAATAGGATTTCAACTTTTAAAATAGCATGATGATTGTATGATATCATTTTTCATTAGGGAATAAATCATCATTAATTGGAGTAGTTTTAGGGTGGCGGGAGGGAGTGAAGAGAACGTGTTAGTTTTATGAATTCATTATGTAGTACCACACTTCTAGACGTACATGAGCAAAGACTTTCAACCCATTTTTTCGCACGGAAATATTTCCAATTTATTGTATCTACCAACAGACGAGACTCCTGAAACTTTCTGAAAGCCTGCGATTCTATTATTGCACCTTTTTCCATCTTGCTTACATAAGATTCATACTCTAGTTCCGTTTCAAATAAGTATCTCCTATAAGAATGTTTTACCATAACTCCTTCCCGACCTCTCATTTTATTAACTGCTTTAACATAAATTGATTTAAAGATTCTCATTCTTTCACTTATAATCCTCCAAGGTTCTTCTATAAATTCTTTTTTAAAAGACTTTCCTTTCTTTATACATTCTCTTTCGTAATGCTTTAAAAGTGTCCTTCTTTGTTTAATCTTTATAATCAATTGATAACCTGATGCATCAATATAAATTTTGTGGATTTTGATGTAACTTTTAAGATATCGATACAATAAAGATTTGAATAGCTTAATCTCATCTTTCGATTCAAAGAATATAGTATTTGCAGCGCTTAAACTTTCAAATAAATAAAACCCATTGGGGTTTAAAACTTGGATGTGTTTCATTACCTTTTTCTTATTAGTGTAATGAACACCTCTTTTCGTTCCACTTTTTTCTAACTTTTTTTAAAAAAGCTTACAATATATTGATAAACATATTCTTAGAGCAAAGGCATATACTTAAACAGATTAATTAAATTTCTTATATATTGTAATTAAAATAGGGGAAACTTTAAAATTCCTCTTAAATTTCGATGTAAACTATAGATCTAAGCAAGCTGTTCTTTTACCTTCTGTTTATAGGTTCTGCTTATAGGAAGTTTTACATTTTGAACTACCAACTCATCTGTTTTATAACCTTGAATAAAAAACTTATTAACTATAAATGATCGATGGATTCTTATAAAATGACTTGGTAATTGATTCTCAACATGACTTATCTTATCTCTATTAATAATTTCTCGATCTAGCATTTTATACTTGAGTTGATCCCCTAGTGATTCAATGTAGATCAATTCAGCTAATTGAATCTGTTGTTGCATTCTATTTGCCTTTATTGTCAAAACTTTCATTCTACTTTCTTTTTTATGCAATTCCAATTCATTAATCCTTGATGTTTGAATATTCATTGATTTTACAATAAAAATAAATGCTCTAATAAGAACCGATGTGTAAATCAGAAAGGCTAATAAAACTATATCAATTGTCAATATATTGCGGCCCTCGATCTGAAAATAGCTGAATATAATAAGCGATAAAAAAATAAATAAGGTCTCCAAATAAAGGGATATGATAATCGTATATATTGTATATATACTAAAAAGTGCATATCGCTCTTTCAAAAGAAAACGCTCAACAAGATAGTTATTGAAAAAAAATGATGAAATAATTGCTATAGGTAATAATGAAATTGTAAAATAAATAGTTTGCACCAAAACTGTTCCTCGGAGATAAAACAAAAGTATAAGGCTAACACTAACTATTACCCAATATAAAATATCAAATCTATTTTTCATCTTTACTACATTCTTTGTAAAAGTACTTGAAAGATTGGATAGATTCTACGATTTAAGGTAGAATGCAGCTTTTCAACTGGATTCTACATTGCGCGAAAGACAGATTAATAGGAGCTTTGTTCTGTAAGTTGTCAGACTAGATTTAAATATAATTTTTATCTAAATGAGTTTACAATATTTTAATTTTTAACTATGATCTGGAAAATTAATTGTTATTACATCCAGATTTAAAAATCAAAGAACTATGTTTCAAATTTTTATTCAAGGCGGTCCACTCTTTATGGGCATTTTAACAGTTTTATTTGTTGGTGTTATTTATTTAGCTATTCGTTCTTTTTCAGACCATACATTTACAAAAAAAATGACAGCATTAGGCCTACTAGCATTAGTGATAGGAATTCTAGGGCAATTAATTGGTTTATTTAGTGCTTTTTCCGCTATGGAAGGTATGCAAGGTACGATTTCACCTTCAATCCTTGCAGGTGGCCTTAAAATTTCAATGATTCCTACTATTTATGGCATAATCATATTTATCATTAGTCATATTCTTAGATTTATAGTTTTGATGAAAGAATAAAGTTTTTGCTAAATAAGATTTTTTTATCGAGCAATGGTTTCCCCCATTTTAACTCCTGTCTCCCATCCTTTGCTCGTATTTTCAAGTAAATCTTGGTCAATTATAACTCTATTTTTTTCAAATAATAAAACTATAGTTGATCCACCAAAAGCGAAATACCCCATTTCATCACCTTTATGAACATAAGAATCGGAAGTATACGTTTGTAAAATAGATCCTACCATTGTAGCTCCCACTGGAATAATTAGAATTTTTCCTTTTGAGGCTGTTTGAAGATCAGTGATTTCTCTTTTATTCTCAGTAAAAACTTTAGTAAAATTTTGAATAAGAGCATATGGTGAAACTGAATAAAGTGGTCCTTTTAATTTAATTGGCGCCGATGCTTGTCCTGAATAAGGAAAGTGATAACGATGGTAATCATTAGGTGCTAATCGTAAAATGATCATTGGTCCTGGATTAAATGTGGAGGCATAAGATGTTGATGCTAAAAACTCCGTCAAGCTGAATTCCTTACCTTTTATATAAAAGGAATTCACTTGACTAGCATCTTGAAATGCTAAAATCTTTCCATCTCCAGGACTAACTATCCCTTCGCCAATTGGTCTCGCTCCCACTTTCAATCTCCGATAAAAAAAATCATTGAACGTTTTAAACTCCTCTATATCCCGTTTAGACTCCGTCATGTCTATCCCCAAATCCTCTACAAACGAAGCTATCTTCCGAGCAGAATATCTAGAATCCATATACCGACCATACAAACTAGATACCACCTTTCTCTTTATCAACAATTCCAATGACATCTTCCCCAATCTATGATTATAAAGGAATTGCAACAGTTTTTCACCTGGTGGACTTTCTTTTATCATCTTGCCCGTTCTCCGATCTATAAATTCTATATCCATTAATCCGATTTAGTACAAAGTACGCTATATAAAATAGAATTTATGGTATCGAAATTTATTCATTTAAAAGCAATATGCAATTGAACTTCGATAATATTCTGAATTAGGTTATACTTGCTTATC
>JAHDGD010000020.1:0-24871 GCA_020627825.1 Saprospiraceae bacterium | reverse complement strand
ATTAAATATCGCAAATAAAATAAATAAGCTCAGGGAAAAAAACACAGTTATAACAGTAGATACGACGAATGAGCTACTGTTCTTACATAAGCTAGAATTTCGACGTTGAAGTCGAAAAAAGTTGTGAACCAAAACTTGATGTTTCGGATGGATTACAATGCAAAAATTGATCATTTTAGTAAATAGAAATGGCCTATTTTGGAGTGAAAATAGTATAAATTCAAATTACAAATCTGTGCGTTCAATTTATAAAGTAGAGGAATTGCCTTAATTATTTCGAAATTTTAAATGGAAGAAATTACGTGTTTTAAGAAGAATCTAGCTAACATTTTAGAATGTTAAACTGTATAAGTATTTTAAAAAGAATTTATCCGATATTATAGTAAAACATGCACAACAAACTTTGTGAATTTTTACGAATGATTAATTACATTTCCCTATTTTCTTCTTTCAATCAATTGGGTTTTGTTCAAGCCTTTTTTTTACCCCCCTTCTTACTATCTTTCGATCACTAATCCTTTTACTCGTTCTGGCTTATCGATCTGCATAACAATTAATTCTCCCCATTGCTCAACCTTACCTTGAAAACATAATGCTTTATTTACATATTGGACGGTCGGGTCAAATGAAAATTGCTCTAGTTCTTCTTTCCGAATCATAATGGAGAAAATCTGATTGGGATACTTATAATCTACATTTAGCCAAGCATGACCTTTCCTACTATATCTAGAATCAACCACTGTTCCACAAACAAAAATTTCCTCATTTGAACCTGCTTGCTTGGAGCCTGCTGCACTATTAAAATGCTTGTAAGGTAAAAGAACTTGGTCCACAGGTTCAACATTACCTTCTTCTTGCATTCCTTCCCATTCTTCCCAGCTGAATTCTGTCTCTAATTCTTCCTCGATATTCGAAAAATAATTAAACCCAGTCAACATCTCGATTTCATTAATGGTCCGCGCATAATGAGAAAGTGGCTCAGTTAATGCTGCATTATCCATTACAAAACCAATCGTTCTTTCATTCAAAGGATCGTAAACTATTTTTACAAACTGTTCTGGAATAGAAACTTCATTTGGTGATTGTGTAATTGTGCGCAAATCATCTGTCAAAATAGGGGCAGTTAAAACGATCAATTTCGTCTCATTTTCTATGACATACTTTCTTAAAAAGCCCTCAAGTTCCGCCCACTTTCCTCGATTAAATGCAGGTAATTGCGGAGAGATATTGGAATAATAATAACTTTCTGACATAGCTTCTTTGGACCACCTAAAATCTGCTGATGGCGCTAAATGACCACGGTCATATCCATAAGTAAAATAGCGTTTATCTCCTGCTTTTGTGCCGTCAAATGCGTAATAATCAATAGAATCTGCTGTGCCCGTCTCAACTAAAGGGTCAATCCTAAAATCATTGGTTCTTTTAGACCCTAGATTGATAACATCCGGAACAATAACATGTGCAACCCATTCTGGTTGCTCATGTTGTTCAGAATAAGAAAATAAGAAAGCTTTATGGGAAAGATAAGAAGTACTAGGTAATCCATATCGCTTCAATTCTTGTATGATTTGTTCACATGTTAATTGATTATATCGTTGCTCCAATGCAATTTTATAAGTCGCTAACCAGTCTAAACTATCTTGTATTTCATTAAGACGTTGCTCGATTTTTTGGCCTTGAGCCAAAACAATAAAACCACTTAAAAAAAATAATATACACAACACTCGATGCATCATATCACCAAATTATGAAAATTCCATTTAACCCTCATTATGCAATAGAAAATCTATTAACTTGAGTTCGTAATCAATTGCGAATTAGTGATCCCGAACTCAGATTCCTATTCTTTTTGGGCCCCAGCCCAAAAAAATATCTACTTATTATTCAACTTATGCAATAATTCGTATCGAGAAGACACCTCAAATATTTGGAACAAACGCTTTTGATACGTTTTGATCGTATTGATACTGATGAAAAGCTCTTCTGCCGCTTCTTTATAGGTTTTCCCCTTATAAAATGCCATTAATACAGAATACTCTCTATCCGTTAAATCCACTGCACAAGACCTTTCTATTGATGTTTTTTCAAGTCCATTATCCTGCTTTTCACTTTCGTATTTATAAAGCGCTAATTCTATATTAACTTTTAGATCGTTTTCATTAAATGGCTTGACAATATAACCATACGGCATGACCTTTTTTGCCTCCTCTAAGGTTGTAGGATCCGAATGAGAAGTCAAAAATACAAATGGAATATTATAGGATTCATTTAGGATATGTGCTAAGTCAATCCCATTTTTACTTCCTTTAATGTTGATGTCTAATAAAACAAGATCAGCTGCAGTACTCCGAAATAAGTCAAGTGCTTCATCACCATTCATTGAATGGCCTACCACTTTAAAACCTAGCATTTCAAGAGTAGATTGTATTTCAATAGCAATTAACGCTTCATCTTCTATAATGATTATTCTCTTTGGGTCCATATTAATAGTCATTTTCTAAAGGAATCACAAGCTGAGTATGGCTTCCATTCTTTGAATCTGTTTTCAATTGTCCTCCTAGCTGACGTGTTAGTGCTGATATTAAGGTTGTCCCGAATGAATCACTTCTTGTATCTTTTTCTAGATAACCTACACCATCATCACTTATATTCAATTCCAATTTATGCTTATGTTTTCGTATAACAACTATTAATTTACCCTTGCGATTGTTCGGAAACGCATACTTCAAGCTATTGGTAATCAATTCATTAATGATCAATCCTAAAGGAACAATGGTATCAACATCTAAGTCCATTTCCTCTATATCCATTTGTAATTCTATAGAATTCTCATCTACTTTGTATGTCATAAATAAATCGTGCGTTAATTTTTCAAGATATGATTTTACGCCAATCGCTTTTAATTCCTCCTTTTTATATAAATCTTGATGGATCAAAGCCATGGACCGCACTCTATTTTTACCTTCTTGAATAGCTGATTTCGCCTTTTCATCGTCTATACCTCGACTTTGAAGAGTCAATAAGCTACTGACCAACTGAAGATTGTTTTTGACTCGGTGGTGAATCT
The DNA here is from genome assembly GCA_020627825.1 of Saprospiraceae bacterium. Classification (GTDB taxonomy): domain Bacteria; phylum Bacteroidota; class Bacteroidia; order Chitinophagales; family Saprospiraceae; genus JAHDFB01. The sequence continues at coordinate 21,804 of JAHDGD010000020.1, read as the reverse complement.
CCTTAATTAAAATGTCTTTGTCTGAGATTGCCTTTTCAATAACTGATTTTTGCTTTATGACTTTTCGAAATAAACGGAATAACATTAACAATAATAATGTACCAAGAATCAAAGCCAATGCACCTGCAATTATGGTGTTACGTTGCTGTTTAACAACCTTTGTTTGCGTGTTTTTCTGTTCATTGAGATATATTATTTCTCTATCTTGAATCTCTTTTTGATATTTTGCATCGAGATCTTGAATAATATATTCATTATTTGCCTGTGCAATTTTTTTACGCAAAACTTTAATCTCCGAATCTAGCAATAACGCTTTTTTAAAATCTTTCTTTTTAGCATAAAAATCTTTTTTTAATTGGAGTAAAGGCAATTTCATGTGATCCGCATTTTTCTCCTCACTTTGCATATACAAGCGATCATATTCTTTTTCGAATTCTGATACGGAAAAATCTTCTAATCGAAGAAAAAGAAAGTCAAGTTTATTCTGTAATTTATTCGCTTTTACTTGTTCTCTTATTTCTTTAAGCTCTTTTATTTCTGTAGATGAAAGTGGCTCTTCTAACTTCAACTTTGCATTTGCTTGCCCTATTTTAGCTGCAATTCCTTTAAAAATAATCCGGCTCTTAATTTGATTTATACTATCTGCTTTCCTATAATAATCTAGACAAGAATCCCAATCATTGTCGTATTCAGCGATAGCCCCCAATTGCAAGTAAGCATCAATCATGATACGATGGTTATCATTTTCATGACCATACTTCAAGGCCTCTGCTATCAGCTGTCTAGATTTATTTACATTTCCTATCTTATAATATACATTGGATAGCCCTACATTAAAAGAAATGCGCTTAAAAACATCTTCGTCTCTAAGATATGACATCCCAAATAACATTTCTTCTAGTGCCTTCTCATATTGATTATCGTTCATTAAAAAATTAGCATAATCAAAAAAAGTATAAGGAAGTGTTACCGAATCTTTACGTTCTTTTTCAATCTCCGTTGCAAATTGCATATGATACAATGCACTATCGTTTTTTTCATTCTCATCGTAAAATCCAGCCATATTAATATGACACATAGCCACTAGATATGGAGGGGTCTGCTCCATTTTAATCATTTTTTCCGAAAGAATTCTTGTTGAATCCGTTTTACCATGGTAATCGAAAAGCGGCAAAGCTATTTCCATAGCGGTATAATAAGCTTCATAATATCCTAACGTTTCACTCATTACTGCTGCATCCCAAGCGATCCGTTCTGCCTTTTTAAAATTCCATTTAGCGGTGTACAACAATGCCAATTCTATAGAACCATTAATGAAATCTTTGTTTGGTTCTTGTTGGGCCCCATATGCTTTATGAACAGGTTCGAGCATTTCAAGCCCTCCATCAATATCACCTCCTTCTCTTAACTCCTTTGCTTTTCTTGTGACTTCTGGTAGTGTTTGAGCTTGAACATGTAAGCAACACAATACCATTAAAAGAAATAAAATACTATATATCGAATAACTATGTTTCGTCATGGGATGTTTTTTTAGGTAGAATAATCGTGGTCAAAGTTCCATCTGAACTTTCAATATCTACTTTCGCATTGAGTTGTCTTGACAAAGCTTGTACCATAGTGGTACCAAATCCTTCTTGGCTTACTTCATCTATGTCATATCCTTTCCCGTTATCTTGAATAGTTAATACCAGTTTATCCTTTTGTTCTTTAAACACCACTGTTAAAACTCCCATTTGAACTTCATCAAAAGCATATTTCAAACTATTAGTAATCAACTCATTCATAATCAATCCAAGAGGAACTATCGTGTCCACATCGAGATCAATCTCTTCAATATCTAGTTCCAATTTTATTTTATCCTGATCCATTTTATACGTTAGGAATAGATCAGTTGTGAGTTTCTCTAAGTAGGTTTTTACATTGATTTCTTTCAATGCTTCATTCATGTATAGATCCTGATGAATCAATGCCATAGATCGCACTCTACTTTTACCATCTTGAATAGCAGATCGAGCTTTTTCATCATCTATATCTCGGCTCTGTAAAGTCAATAAACTACTCACTAATTGCAGATTATTTTTTACTCTATGATGAATTTCTTTAATCAACAAATCTTTATCCAAAAGTGCCTTTGAAATAATATCCTTTTGTTTTTGCGTTTTACGAAATAGTCGAAACAAAAGTGTAAGAAGAATAATCCCTATCATACATGCAACAGAGCCCATAATTATGGCAATTCTTTGTTGGGTTACAATATTTGATTGAATGTCATTCTGTGTTTCTAAATTTTCAATTTCTTGATCCTTTATCTTTTTTTGATATTTTGCATCAAGATCCTGTATGATATATTCATTATTCAGTTGACTCCTTTTTTTCTCTAATTCTTGAATTGAATAATCAATTTTATATGCCTGCTCGTACAATCCTTTCTGTGTATAGTATCGCTTTTTCAATCGAAGTAAGTTCAACAATAAATGATCTGCTTTTCTTTCAGTAGCTGAGGCATACAGCCTATTGTAGGTAGACTCAAATTCTGATATACTCGGATTATCTATCCGTAAAAATAAATAATCAAGCTTGTTAGACTCCAGCTCATTTGGCACTTGATCTTTACGTTTCCGTAATGCCGCTATTTCTTTGTTTGTAAGGGCTAGTCCCAGGTCAAGTTTTGCATGTGCTTTGCCAACCAGTATTCTTGTTCGTCTAAATTCATTTTCAATCTTAATGTTATTCAGACTATCTGCTTTTTCATAATACATTAATTCCTTTTTCGTATCACCTCTAAACCCATAACATTCAGCTAGTAAAATAAGAGCCCTTGTTGCTGTGCCTTGAAGATTATGTTCAGTTGCCATTCGATAGGAACTTTCCCCTAGTTCTAGCGCTTTATTTATATTGCCTAATTGAAAATAAATCATCGCAATGCGCGTATCTATTGTTGGTAATTTATATGCATCTTGTTTTCTCACATAGGATCGTCCATATAACATTTTTTCTAAAGCAGTTTCGTATTGAAAAGTAACCATATAAAAAGTCCCAAGATCAAAATATGAATAAGGTAAAGAACTAGAATCTTGTGTTATACTATCAATTCTCGTTGCCTTCTTACCATAATAGAATGCACTATCAAGTTGTTGATCCATTTCATAGATTGTTGATAATGAATTATAGGCATTAGAACGATCCGAAGGAAGTACCCCTTCTAACCCTATTACTTTTTTTGCATAAAGTTTTACCGTATCGGGATTTCTATAAAACTCAGATAAGGCGAGAATGATACTAATGGAAGACATATACATGGAGTCATTATCAACAGACTCACATATTTTTTCTGCCTGAAATGCATAGGCATAAGATGTCTCGAACGTATACGTATTAGCATATAATTTTGAGAGAAAATAAACAGCATGACAAGAAAGATCGTCTTGATTTCCTTCTGCAACATAAGCAGTTGCAACAGGCTCTAGTAAAGAAATAGCCTCTTCGTATTTTCCTTCTTGATTCAGTTTTTTGGCTGATTCTAGCACATCTTCTAATTGTTGTCCATTAATACAATGACCAACTAAGCAAAGCAATGCTAGGTACAACAATTTAGTGAGGTTCATGATCAATATTCTTGCCTTTCATTTTTTTGGTCTTCGATGGAGCTTGAGTTGTCTCTATTGCATCAGCCAAACTACGCTCTATCTCAAGCATAGATTGAGTTAACTCCCATAGGAGTAGATGCTGCTGAACAGCTAACTTAACAAAATGATTTGATTCATCCTTCATCCGAAATCAATTTTTCCGTCAAAGAAAAAAAGTAGTCAAAACAAAGTTCCAACTACTTTAAAAAATGATTGAAGCAATTGCTGCATTTTGGGGTAGCAGTGCCTAACGTAAGTTTGTCATAATTTATATGTAAAAAAACAACTTAGTTGGGTAGAATCTTACACCCATTTGGGTGATTTTAAATAGTAGAAGTGTTAACAAAAATTCATTAGTACAATCAAAAAAATAGTAGGGCGCTCGAGCGCTCCATTTCGGGTTTCGCTTTTCGCTCATCCCGACATACATTGCACGAACAGATAAAACTTAAGCTATAAAAAATTCGCCCTTAAGACATCAATACTATCATGTTAAAATGTCGGGACAGGCCCTGCATGCAGCTAGCGCAAAACATTCAATTAATTTTGTAAAACCATTTAAATACATAACCCCTTATTGAATCACAGTCATATATAAAAATTGATACTTGAAACGATCAACGTACTTTGTTTTATTTAAATTAGTGGAATAATTCACTAAAGATATTTTCTTATGAAAAGCACACGCTCTATACTTATTCTTTGTTTTATTATTTTTCATTCAGGTAATATATTGGCTCAAAACCAAGAAATATTAATTCCATATAGAATTAATGACCAATGGGGTTTTTCTTCTTATAGTAAAGAAATCGTTATTCCCATTTCTTATGATTCGGTGACTGTTTTTAGCGACTATAATTATCTTGAAAAACCCATTGCAACAGTTTATATAAATAAATTGTGTGGAATCATCAACACAAATAATAAGCCTATTATCCCTATTCTATACAATTCTATTGAGAAACCTTCAGGTATGATTCAGTACAATTCCAATAGGCTTATTGTATCAAAAAATGGTAAATATGGTTTAATAGATTATTCTAATAAAGTGATCATTCCTATTGAATATGATACGCTCATGGCAAAAGATAATATAAACATAGAAGGGTATGATTATCTAGCATCAAAAGAAAATTCAGGATACCTTTTCAATGAAAATGGAAAAGGCAAACTACTAGAAAAGAAAGAGTACAAAAAAAAGGAATCTATCAGGATGGCCTTAGCATGGCCCGATCAAGAGGAGGAAAATGTTCCTGAACCACCTGAAATAAAATTGAACTCTGAATTAATTGAAAAAAATAAGACCAATTTGGATTCTATAGGTATTCGAACTTTCGGTTATAAAGAAGATCTAGTTGAAATATACCTTTCTGATAAAGTTGGGGTATGTTCTAAACAAGATTTAGAAACCGGAAATTTAACAGATTTCATTTCTCCTATTTATGATGAAGTCGTTGATGTTTTTATAGATTGGGATAAAAAACCTACTTTCTTCCTTATGCGAAGAAGTGGGAAACTAACTATCGTAGACCTAAAAGGAAAAGAATATATTACTCCAAAATATTCAGAATATGAGACTTGGACAAAATATTATTTTAAACCAAAAGAAGGTGATAAAGTAGGATACATCAACTTAAAAGAAAATTTTGAAATTCCTCCTATTTATGAATCCATCAAACCAATAAGAACTTTTAATATCGACATCTATAAAGTAACATACAATGGACAAATTGGCTATGTCAACCAATACAACGTGCAATATTTCGAAAATAATTGATCGAATATCCGTTCTTGTATAATTTTATGTAACATCCTTTGCCTTTGCCTCATTAATTAATGAATTCAATAGTTTTAGCTCCTTAGGGATTGAAATTAATTTAAATAGAATTAAAACCGTAAAAAAAACAATGGAAGACCAAATAACATAGGTATACATAAAAGCCGATAAATGCTCTTTAAAAAACGGCATAAGAGAATAAAATGCTACTATGTATATGACTAAAACAATAGGTGTAACAATAAAATGAACACGACGTCTTGTTTTTTCAAACACATTAAGCTTCTGATGGAAAGTTGCCACTGAATCCCTTACATTCATTCTGTTTAGTTTTATATTGGTCCATACTTCAACAACAATTCGCACTAAAAGCGAGAAAGACATTAATAAAATTGCATTTTTAATTAAATTGAAAACTTTAGTAGAATGAGAAAACAAAAAAATAAGTAAAAGTAGGATTGTCACACCTAATACTGCAGGGACTATATGTTGCTTCTTTTTTAAAGATAAAATCCTAGACTCCATTTTAGATGTATCAATTTTAGGTTTTTCATGCAAACTTTGATGCACCCAAACTGATTGCAATTCTTTAAATTCTTTCATTTCTTAACTAATTTTGACAACTTTTCTTTTATCCTCAGTATTCTTACCCGAATTGCAGAGTGAGACATTCCCATTATTTCAGCTATTTCCTTTTGAGGTAAAGACTCCAGTTCTAATAAAATAATAGATTTATTCTGAAGAGATAATGTATTTATTGCAGCAAACATTTTATTCAATTTAAACTCTTGTAAATCTTCGTCTTGAGAATCATATAAAACTTGTTTTGCAATTGCTTTTGATTCTATCTTACTATTTCTTTTATACAATAAACATGTATTAATCGCAATACGATAAATCCATGTAGAGATTTTTGCCTTACCTTCAAACTTATCCATGTTTTGCCACACTTTAACAAATGCATCTTGAGCTAAATCACTTGCAGTTTCAAAATCGCCATTTACATAACCGTTGCACATTCTTAAAACGTTATCGAAATAAGTCTCATACAAGTGATTGAAAATTTCTTCTTTATTATCCATTGGAATTCCCTATCCATTTTACTAAATAATATATAATATATACAAAGACTCAATTCTGCATTTGATGACTTACTATTTACTAGAAACTTTGTGTAGATTATGATTTAAAATTTCTTTCAAAATATTCATTAGCCATATAGGTTGATCTAACATTATAAAATGACCTGAATTTTCAGCATAATATAGTTCATAGTCATTAAGATTCTTAAATTGCTCCTTAAAGGTTTTTGCTACTGTATCTTTTCCATATGGATAAGTGGCTGCAATAATGCTTACAGAAACTTCTAATTTAGAAAGATCATTCCTTAAGTCCAATTTTAATAAATCTGTATAGCCATAAACATAAGTATTTCGATCTGAGTCAATAATCCAATTTGAAATAAGTTGATAATGAGAGCTGTCCAAAACCATAGATTCCGCCATCATATTAGCTAAATCTACAAAATCATCATGCTCCATATTCAACATTCTCATATTCTGAGGTGAATCATAAAGCAGCAAATCAGGACTGAAATTTGGAATCACTAAAGCCCCTACTGATGCTAGTCCATCGATAGAAACTATATGCTGAATCTCAACTTTTTGATCTACCCCTATCTTCAAAGCTAAGGTACCACCTAAACTATGTCCTATTAATATAGGATTAATAGTTTCTTTCAAAATATACGTTTCAAGTTCGTTTATAATCCCACTCAACCAAGGTCCATTGAAAGCTTCAACCCCAACAAAACCAGCATAACTAACAGAATGACATGTATGTGTGAGCTTTATCTCCGATACTAAATCTTGCCACACTTCACCTGGACAAGCAAAACCAGGCAAAAAAATAACATCGGGTCCTTCACCCTCCACCTTTATTTCAATCGCTGATTCTTGTGATATTAAATTAGAAATACAAAAAATAAGGATTAAAGCAGTTCTAAAAAATTTAAACATATCTTTTTACTGTTTTAGATGCTTGTAAAAGAGAAATGTTACATTAAATTGAATATTGCACTTCAAATTTTAATTCCAAAATAACTTTTGAATGATTTTTCATAATAATAATAATACAGAGCCTTATTTTACTTCGCTATAAAGCAAAATCTACTGCGTAAAACCTCACAATAAGTGAAAAGATAGTATATTTCAGTTTCTACATATATCAATTGTAAACTATATACCAGCAAGTAAATGATAGATAAATTTATCCCTGAAATAAATAAGATATACTTGGTCGAGGCTCATACCATGTACCATATCTTAGAAGGTGCTGGCAATATAGAAGTTGACTTTCATAACTATAAAGATTGGAAGGACAAACTAATTTTTTTAGAAAAAGGACAATATATTAAATTCACATCCGGCAGTTTCATTGTGAGGAAAATTGAATTCGAGGAGAAAGATGTCTTTTTAAACAAAGAAGTTCGTGTACTTTTCAAGCATTTAGTTTCTCTTGGATATATTAATTTTAACGAATGTAAAGATTGCAAAACATATCTTAACAATACCGCTTTTTCAAAGAAAAGCAGCGACATCATAGACGTCTCTTCTAATCAATGGTATTGGCAAAATCCTTTTCATGCAAAAAAAGAAGAATATCATATAATTTTTGACATCAAAGATGTGATTGATGAAAATTACAAAAGTAATTTAACAAATAACCAGTTAATAAATTTACTTGGATCGTCTAAATATACTGCACAAGCAATATTCAAATCAAAGATAGGACTTACGGTTAAATCCATGTATACCCAAAAGAGATTAGCTGAAAGTAAGAAAGAAGTTGCATTTACTGACAAAAATATAAGTGAGATTGCTTATGAATATGGATTCAAAGATCCTGCTTATTTTAATAGAATATTTAAAAAATCTGCTGGATTAAGTCCTACAGAATTTAGGGAAAAAATAAACTTTGAAGAAAAAGATTCATTTGTGCCCGTTTTGTTGGATCTACTTAAAGTGTATCATGCAGAACGCCGTTCTGTGCATTTTTATGCTGAATCTATGAATCTTTCTCCAAAAACTTTATCTAAAAAAGTGAAAGACAAACTAAATACTACCATTGGTCAACTTATTAGAAGAGAAATTATAAATTCTGCCAAACTTATGCTATTGGACGGAAGAAGTGTAAAGGATGTATCATTAGAGCTTGCATTTGAAGAAGCAAATCACTTTTCAGCATTTTTTAAAAAGTATACAGACCTAACTCCTAGTCAATATATAACTGAAAAAATTAAATCCATTTAATTCCCATATCGCTTTTCAAGAAGCTTACATTAAGTATTACAAAATGTCCAAGTATTAGGGAATTTCTTGTAGCCAATGAGCTCAGATTCTATTACATATTTGCTCCATAATTATTCAATAAACTTTTAAAATAAAATTATGAGCATTAAAGATCAAGTAACTAAAATTGACAACCTAGTTTCAAAAGGTGCAATTGTTGATGCTGTTAAAACATTTTTTTCCGAATCAGCTAACACATCTGATTATAACAATCTGACTACTGTCAATAAAAATGAAATGCTAAACAAGATGGAAGGATTTACAAACTCCATTTCAAAAGTCAATGAAATTAAACTTCACTCAACAATTGTTGATGGTTTCTCTTCAGCCTCAGAATTCACATTTGACTTTGACATGAAAGATGGGAGTAAAATCTTTTGGCATGAAATTATAAAAAGACATTGGGATGAAAATGGTAAAGTGATTAATGAAAAATATTTTCTAGCTAATTAAAAATTAAATAATCATGAAGTTAATAACGAAAAGAATGCATGCTTATCTAGATTACCCTGTAGCTTTTGCATTGATGATATTCCCGTTTATTTTAGGATTAGGGAAATCAAATCCTCTTGCATTTCAACTTTCCATAGCAACTGGAATAGCAGCATTAATTCTCACTATTTTAACCGACCATCAAACTGGACTTATTAATCTTGTATCGTATAGAGTACACCTAATAGTTGATTTCTTAGTCGCGATTATCTTTATTGTTACTCCTTTCATATTAGGTTTCAAAGGGATAGATGCTTTATATTATTGGATTAATGGAGCAGCTGTACTCACCGTTGTAAGTCTACACAAATCAGAAAACTAAAAAAGCACACTCAATTAAATTAATAAATCTTATTTAAATTTAAAATACATTAATTATGAAATTTATATCCTTAATATTCTTATCTTTTATATTGACCTTAAATGCGTATGGTCAAGACAAAATGGCAAATAATGTTGACAACAGCAATATTGCCTTACAAGGTTATAGCCCAGTCTCATATGTTGACTTAGGACTTGCTCAAAGAGGAATGAAAGAATTCAAATCGGAATACGAAGGCATTCTTTATTACTTTACCACAATTGAACAGAAAAAAAGCTTCGACCTTAATCCTGAAAAATATCTCCCTCAATATGGCGGATTCTGCGCTTTTGGCATGTATGCAGGCGCTAAATTTAGAGTTGACCCAAATAAATTTATTGTTAAAAATGGCAAATATTATTTATTCCTAAATAATGTAGAATTAGATGCCAAACAACTTTGGTTAAATGAAAATGAAACTGCATTGATTTCTACCGCCGAAAAGAATTGGAAAAAGCTAAGCAAAACCCACAACTAAAACCATATAGACGTTAAAATATTGGCAATAAATTTAAAATTTTTAAGTTCGAATTTTAAATTAATTAAAAATCTACTAAGTATGGAATTACGATTTTAAAGAAGAATTTATCCGACTAATTAGAACTTAATTGGTATAAATGAATTTCGTTATAGAAAGAGTAGATCATTTGATGATTTACTCTTTCTAGTTTTACTAAAATAGATTATTCAGCTTTTCATTCCATTTAAATTTAGACTGTAGATAATACATAAAATAGTGATACAACATGAATTAATTCGAAATTATACATGGAAGTTATCACATACTTTAAGAAGAATTATAGACAATTAGAATTTAAACAGCATTGTATACAAATATTTATTAAAAACATTTAACCCGAATTATTTACTAGAACTTCGTGATGAGACCTAAAATGTTTAAGAAATAACAACTTATGTGCATGAATCATAATCCATTTTGGTGAGTGAGTAATAGTTGGCGTAGACTTTTTTCAAAGGCAGTTTAGGTCATAATAGATTTTCTATTTCATAATGCGGGTTTAATTCTGATTACGCACAAAAAAGGCCATCCTTTTTCAAGGATGACCTTTCCGTATCAAAAATATATTTCTGATTAATTATTAATGTTGTATAACTAGTCTTTTTGTGATGATCTCATCTTCTGTTTGAATTGAGATCATATAAAGCCCAGTAGCTAAATTACTTACATCAATTGTTGCTTGATTTACTGCTTGATAGCTATTACGCGTAATTTGTTGACCTTGAATACTATAAATCGTAATTTGACTAAATACATCATGCGTTTGCAAATGTAACATGTTGTTTGCTGGATTCGGATACATAAGAACATCTTGATCTGCTAATTCATCTCGATCTGTCTGAAGTCCTGAAACTGCTTCTATTGTTGCTACAGGTTCTTGATTTGATCCTGAAGCAAGGGATCCTGTAACAGTGATTTGATCAATATAAACTTGATCGGCATTGGCACTTGCATCACATTGGAAACGGATTTGAGCTCCATCTGTTAAGTTGTAAGAAGCCCCATCAAGTGTTACTGTAGCCGTGTAGAATGTATTATTGTTAAAATTAGTACCACTTACATATGCAGCTACTGTTTGCCATCCAGATCCATCATTGTAACGAACCCAAAAGTCTTCTCCTGTTTCCATACTATTTGCATAGAAATAGAATGAAACCTCAACACTTCCCAATCCTGCAAGATCATATGAAGGTGAAGTCATAGAGGAAGCTGTCCCACTATTGTCTCTTAATCGAATCGAATATGATCCTTCCCAAGATCTTGACCCGCTATAACGGAAACAATCTGATCCACCATCAGACCAACCTTCCCATCCAGTTTCAAAGAAATACCCTACAGAAAATGGTGTACCTCCAGAAGAACATCCAGTTGTGGACCCTATAGTTGATGCTGTTCCTGAATTATTACCTGCAGCATCGAATGCCAAAACTCCGAAATTGTAGCTTGAACAAGCTGTCAATCCTGTTATATTTACTGATGTACCAGTTGTAGTCCCCAGCGAAGACCCATCTAAAAAGATCTCATAACCAGTAACTCCTATATTATCCGAAGAAGCATTCCATGATAAAGTTACTTGCGTATCTTGTTCATTACTAACAGTTAAATTAGTCGGCTGAGTCGGCGGACTTGTATCTGCTCCACTTCCTCCTATACAGAAATCAGTAGCCTCACTGCTTCCAAACTCACCACCACTAGCTAAAACCGTTCCTCCATTAGTCAATGAATAAGATCCATTTCCAAAACCGCAACATATTCCATCACCATAAGTATCAAAGATGGTAAAGGTGTAGCAATCATCAACTAAACATATAGTTTCATTTACAGTAGATCCGTCTGGAAAACTTCCATACGTTCCACCACTAGCTATCAATGCACCAGCATCATTTCTTATTTCCCAGCTTGTTTCTTCTGGATAATTATCAAGAGTTATAGATAAAGTAACCTCCGTTCCATTACATCCTGTAGGACATGCTGGACAATCAGGTCCTCCACAGTCAACTCCAGTCTCTTGTCCATTTTGAATACCATCAGTACACGTTGGACCTGTTCCACCCCCCGCAGCATTTAAAGCACCTAAAGCATTAACACGACCATTTGCATATTCATTGTCATTGCCTGCAGGCCCCATATCAATTGCTGTTGAATACAGAATGTTTTTTAATTCAGCAGAAGTTAAATTTGGGTTGTAACCCAAAACCAGCGTAGCGACACCAGCAACAACTGGACATGCAGAAGACGTTCCTCCAAATCCACCAACATAATTTCCAGATACATATCCTGCTCCTCCCATTCTATCCGTTGTTCTTACTCCAGCTCCTGGAACCGCATCCCCATTAAATGAATTCGAAGGCGCCATAATATCAAGAGCAGAACCATAATTTGAATAACTAGATTTTACACCTATATTCGTAAATGCACCTACTGCTATTACATTTGGGTTATTTGCTGGAAAATCAACACAACTTTTATATCCATTTCCTGATGCAAATACAATAACACAGCCTAATCCTCCTCGTCCATTTGAATTTGCATCTGCTATCGCACTGTTTATATTTGAAAAATTCGCTGTGCAAGATGTATATCCCCAGCTATTACTCATCACATCAGCACCTTGATTCTTAGCCCATGTAATTCCATCTGCGATATCTTGAGTAGATTCTCCTCCTATAAAAATGTTCACAGAAATAATATTACTTAAAGGAGCTAAACCTCTTACACCTATACTATTATGACTTGCAGTAATAGAACCAGCACATGCAACACCATGATTACTTCCACTAATTGCATCTCCATTCCCATTGTTTGCAGGACTAAATCCTGCTGTATATCGACTTTGACCAGAGCTGTTATTAAAATCTTCGTGATCTTCCATACCATCATCGATTACTGCAACTGTAGTAGCAGATGATCCTATTGAAATATCCCATGCTTCAAGTGCATTACAATCAGCATCTACTGCTCCTGTCACACCATCAAGAGTTTGTCCAGTATTATTCATTTGAAATTGTTGATTGAATAGTGGATCATTTACTTGATAACGCTCTATTGGTGCATAAAAATCAGGTATTGCAAAGGTTACAAGACCGCTTTCCTGTAAAGCATTTGCCACATCAAGTGCAGAATTAACATCCTCTAATTTTAAACGATATGTGCCAAATTTTTTACTAATGTTTTTTACCCCATATTTTCTAATAATATCAGTCATATCACTAACATTATTTTTATCTTTTAATTGAGCAACAACAACATCAGTTGGATATAGTATAAAGCCATCTGACAATGCGTATGCAGGACTTATCGTTACAGTTTTGGAGTCAAGCTCCAAAGAAGTCAATAAATCAGCTGAAGTAGTGGGGCTTTTGCTTTCTGCAGCTGCATAAGTTTTATGTTCCCATGAATTATATGAACTAAGATTCGAAGTATTTACATTCTGTAATTCAGAAGGATTATTCGCTGTTAAAATAAAATGTGTAGTACTTTCAGTTAACATAATTCTAGATCCATCTGTCCAGTAATAGGCAGATTGCGAAAACAGAATTGAAGAAAAAAATAGGCATAGAACACCTAGTAGTAATGACTTATACATATGCATAAAGTTTAATAGTTTAAAAAAAAAGTTAAAAGGGTTTTTTGACAATATGAAAATATTGTATCGCAAAGTGAAGGAGATATAAAACTAAACAATAAGAACCTAAATGCAAAATATTAATTTGTCATTTTAGTGTAAAAGAAAGAAAATATATTGCCTGACATCCTGACAACACTGCAACATCAATTATCTTCTAATGCAGGAATACTAATGGTTCATCTATATGAATACTATGGGAAGGGAGATTATGGTTTTGACAAATTATTTGGCTGGTTTGATGATCTTTATGGAGTGAATTGGCAGCTTAATGTGATGAATTAAGCCTTTTTTTAAAAAGAAATCTTGAAAAAGAGATTTGAATGAATTCTAGATTTAATCCTATTAAATTGAATACATTATTTTATAATCAAATGCATAAAAACAAAAAACATATTAAATAAAATACATATGCATTCAATTAATTTTAACACCCTCTCATGTTGTAATTTGACCTTTTCATAAGTTGGATTAAGCTAATTCCTTGCAATGTATAGCTTTTCAAGTATTATTGTGTTGAAAGAAGCCCATTAACATCCATATATTAAGAATCTTAAATGACTTTTAATAATTGAAGAGCTTCGGAATCAAGTTATTACAACTATTGATTCCGATTTTCGTTTTCTTCTTTTTGATAAAACCTTTAGTCTTTCTTGCTATCCTGAATCTATTCAGAAAAATTTCACAATCAGTTATTACATATAAGAAATCTTGTTTCAACTTAGTTTATTTAAAAAGTCCTCTAAATTCAGCTCTTTTAAGCTTAGAAACAGGTATTTCTGCACCATTATCCATAGTAACAAACCCTACTTTGTGATATTTTCTTAAGTAACTTAAGTTAATAATATAAGATCTATGTATCTGTTTAAATAACGATTCATCTAGTAATTTAGAGAAATAGCCCAAAGATTTAGAACTTAATAGTACTTTTCCATCTTTTACAAAAATTTTAGCATAGCCTTCGTCAGCTTCTAAATAAAGAATATTTGAAGTTTCAATAAACTCAAATCCATACTCTACTGGTATAGCTAATAAGGGAACATTCTTTTCATTGCTAATAAATTGTAAAAATTTAGATAAATCTTGACTTCTTACAACTTTCTTTTTATCGATCAAATGCGATAAAACAGCATGCAATTCTGTTATATCTATTGGTTTAAGAATGTACCCAATTGCAAAGTACTTAAAAGCTTGGATAGCAAAACGATTATAAGCAGTCACAAAAATAACATCAAAATCGATCGCATCTAGACTATTTAATAAGTCAAATCCAGTTCCGTTTGGCATGGATATATCCAGAAAGACAGCGTCAACATCAAGTTCTAACAATAAATCTTTTGCAATTGAAATATTCTCAGCTTCCCCAGCTATACTAAAATTATCAGAATATTCTAATATCTTGGCTCGTAAGTTCTCCCTAGCTGACTGTTCATCATCAATAATTAAAACGTTTAATTTATCCATGGTTTGTATTTTTAATTAAAATTACAACACGAGTACCATTTGGCACTTCGTATTCATTGAACAAATCTATTATTTCATATTCAATAGAATAATTATCCATTTTCTTAATTGCCTTTATCTTATCATCTATTATTCCTATAGCCCTTGACTCATGCTGAATTGAATTACTTTTCAATCTTTGAGAAGCTTCGCGACCTATTCCATTATCTTCAATCTCGATACAAATAAATTTTCCTTTAGTGTATAAACGAACAAGTACATTTCCAATTCCTTTTTTATGGAATAACCCATGATTAATGGCATTCTCTACAAAAGGTTGTAAAATGGAAGAAGGAATCATTCTTTCCATTTGTTTACTTGATAAGTCGTTTTCTATTTCTAAAGAAATTTTATCTTGAAATCTAAGCTTCTCTAGTAGAAAATAAGTTTCAATAATTTCCATTTCCTGTTGAATAGAATTATACTTCTTTTTAGAACTCTCTAAATACATACGCATTAAACGAGAGAATTTAGCTAAATACATATCCGATTTTGCGAATTCTTTTTGCTGAATTAAATTTTGCATGGACGACATAGAATTAAAAACAAAATGTGGGTTCATTTGTGATTGGAGTGCATTTAATTCCAACTCAGCAAATTTTTGTTCCACTTTAGCTTTCGCTTGTATTGCATTAATACGGACCTTTGTTAAAATATAAATTAAAAACAAAAAGATAAAAAAACATGCTATATAAAACCACCATTTCTGCCACCATGGTTTTTGGATACAAATTTTCATATGCACGACCTCACTTTCACTTCCATTCTCATTAGTAGCCTTTAAATTAAACTCATATACACCTGGACTAAGATTGGTGTAACTTACCTCACCATTTGTTGAATGTGAATAATATTCCTTATCGCCTTTTAAAACATAATCATAATGAATTGGATCTTCATCCATATAAGAAAGAGCAGAACAATAAAATGTAATATCTCGCTCTTCATAAGGTAATTCAATAAAAGATTTAAAATCAAAACTTTGATTATCAGTTACAATTTGCTCAATGAATGCCGGAAATTGGTCAGAAATAAAAGCATATCGTTCATGGTTAAATTTAAAAACCCCTCTATCAGTTGCAACATAAACTTGATCTTCATTTATAATTAAATCATTTATCCAATTAAATTTTAAAATATGAGCTAATTCAAAATCCTTAATAAAAGTAAAACCATTTGCACTATTAACTTCAGCTTTAATAAATCCAGTATTATATAAAATCCAATAAAACCCATCTGCAATGAAAATATGTTGAACTTGTTTATCTTTTAGTTCGTTAACAATCTCACAACTACCTCCATCACAAATATACGTCTCTTGTAACTTTGTGGAAACTAAGCATTTTTCATTTGTTACCGCATAAACATTCTTAATATTCTTTAAAGGAATTTTATTTATTTTATGTTGACCACTATGCACATGTAATGTATCTAAACCAGCAATATAATAGACCCCTCCTTTATAACTTATCCCAGTTCTTAATCCTTTACTTAATATCTTCTTTTCTTTAAATTCGAAATCGTAATACCCCACAGAAAATCTTGATAGATAACCTAATTGAGTATCACTTATTTTTTTTATTTTTTTTAATCTACGTTCTCTTAAATCTAATATTGATTTCTTAATTAAATTAATATTCTTATAAGCATCAATATCCAAAGCATTCTTTATAACTGCGCCTGACGGTTCCATTATATAAAAATCATTTCCATAAAGTAGGAATTTAATATTAGATTGATTAGAAACGTCTCTCGTCTTTTCATATAATACATGTAATTCAGTATCTTCCTTATATTGATAAATTGTATTATCCGAAGATTGCATAATTAATTCATCTTCAAATATTTCTATATCTAATACATTAATATTCTGAGTATTAGGCAACCATGCTATTTCGTTTTCAATGATATTTTTATCTACAATATCTATTATATCATTACTCACTAACCAATAATCTCCATTTCGATCTTTAAGAACACTTTTGATGAAATTATTTTGTGGATTTATAAATTTTACAACATTTAAAACATTAAATGCAGTATCAAAAACGAAATGATTACCTTCTGTAAAAAATTGAATATTATTATCATAAACACAATCCTGAACAACAGGACGATAAGAATTTAATTTTAATATTTTTTGAATCAATAACTCTTTTTGCAAGGCATCTAACTCATCGCGTTTGTTATATAGTTTAGATAAATTTTGATAGGGAAGATGTGTATATTGTGTTCTTGAATTTAAAAGAAACTTTCCATTCGGATAATTCCTTATTTCTCGCAAGTCTTTAAATGGATAGTTCATCAAACTGGTATCAAGGAATGACTTAATGTAGGGTAAAAAATCTATCTCCTTAATAGAATCATTAGAATCAATTAGAAAAGTTTTTCTTCTATTCGTAAAAACAATATTTTCATTATCTTTTCCTATTGCATAGATTCTCATGCTTGATTTAAATGGCAATTGATATATTGAATCATTTCGTAAATACATCAAATCATTAGCATTATTTATAAGCCAATTTCTACCTTGTTTGTCGGGAACGAAATTAAAAACATCTTCATCTGAAAGTCCATTTTGTATACCAAAATGCTTAAAGTCTTTCCCATTATATTTAATAATGCCATTACTAGATAGAATCCACATGTATCCTTTCTCATCTTGTACGACTCTATATAGATCTTGCGCTAAATTATCTTTCAGACCTAATTGCTTACTTGGGAATTGTTGTCCGACAATAAAATGTATCTGAAACAAAAAAACTGCGCATAGAACTACACGCTTGATATGAAAATAATTTTTAATTTCCGTTTTCATGTGTCAAATCTAAGCAAACCCTGAAAACTACTAATAACTCAAAGATAAGTTTTCATATGCCCAGCAAAATACATGTGATAAAAAAAGATATAACTGTTTTAAGATAAAAAAACCCTTTCAAAGCTTTTACACTAAGAAAGGGATTTATACAATTTTTAAGTTCTATATCTTAACAATCATCATCTAATTCTGAAAAAGTATCACAATCATTTATTGTAAATACTTCTCCGTCATTGCTGATCAACTCAACAGGAAAAACAAAATCTTCTATCTCTTGATCTTCAAAAAGATCTTCTAATTGATTGATATTATTAGCAGTAAATTCAACACCATCTTCATCTACTACATTTACTGGAAATGATACCGTATAACAATCTTCTAAATCTTCAATAATTTCCTCAACATCTTCACATTCATCATCTTCGTCATCTTCGCATTCTCCCGCTTCTTCTAATTCATCATCGCTATTCACAAGCAATACACCTCCCATATCATCTACAAGTTCTATAGGATAAACAAAAGATTCTACTAAAATTGAATCAAAGATACTTTCTAACTCACCCGTTGAATTTATAGTAATCGTTATGCTATCTTCAGTAACTAAAGAAATAGGATAGGTAACTGAGTAACATTCTTGTACATCCTCAATTAATTCTTCCAATTCATCTTCTTCTTCATCGTCATCCTCTTCATCATCGTCCTCATCATCATCTTCATCACATTCTGCGTATTCTTCTAAGTCGTCTAAATTCTGGACTTCTATTAATTCACCATCATTATTGGTTATTTCAATAGGAAATAGAATACTGACCAATTCTGCATCCTCTAATAATTCTTCCAATTGGTTTTCATTATTAGCAGTAACCGTCATACTGTCTGCGTCAATAAAGGAAATAGGATAAGTCAACGCATAACAATCTTCTAAATCTTCAAACAATTCCTCAAATTCTTCATTTTCATCTTCATCATCCTCGTCTTCTTCATCTTCATCACAATCTTCCAATTCTTCAAGTGCTTCTTCTGATGCAATCTCAATAATTTCATCGTCTTCATTTAATAATTGGATAGGAAATTCAACGGTCTCTATATCTTGTTGTGTGAGGATATCTATTAAAGATTCTTCATCTGTAGCTTCATAACTTTCCCCTGCCTCATCAAGCAAAGTAATAGGAAAAACCAATTCATAACAAGTTTCAAAATCCTCTAGTAAATCCTCTAGTCCATCTCCATTATTCCCATTTTTCTTTCCTTTAAATTTAATTACTGGCTTTATAAAATAACCATTGTTATTCTTAATGATAGAGGTACACGCATAAAAATCAACCAAATAATCAGCATCTTCCAACTTATCCAGATTAACATTAACTTTTATCGTTGGATCGCCTTTAACTTGCAATGGAAATACCTCTCCATCAACTACAATCGAATTCTGATCGCCGATTTCGAAGTACAAATGCTTAACATTATCAATATCTAAATTTCCAAATGCCAATAACGTATCAATTCCATCAGTAAACTCTAGAAGATCATATACCCCTGCATTGGTCATTAATTCTTGTATCGTTCCGGCTGAATCTTTAATGGAAACACCTAAAATCTCAACATTAACTTCCTCTGCTTCAAATGGACAATCAGTAAGATACAATCTAAAATCAAAGGCATCAGCTGGATCATTACCATCTGGTAAATCATTAGTACATCCTACCCATACAAAAGCAAAAAGAACTAAAGCAAATACCGTTTTACTCATTCTATAAAATGTCATCATCATATAATTTGTTAATTTTTACTGATTTTCATGCGGCTTCTACAAAACTATAGACTCCATAAAACAGTAATTCCACTAGTTTAGTATGTTAAAGTTTAAAATAAATTGGATATTAAGGTTTATTGATCTTACAATTTGATACGGAATAAGTACTTCAGCTTTGTTTTGAAGGTTGTGAATATTGTCAAATCAAGCGATTTGAAAGATATATCTTAGTATTGAAACGGAGTGTAAATTGCATACTTTTGGTATAAATTTATTTTTTGGGCTCAAGCCCAAAGAACAAGCTGAAAACAAATTCGTTTATAGTATATAATTAGTCCTACTTAATACAATTCAATCCCTCGGTTCAATAATAAAAGTAGATCAAACAACTTGTTCGTAAAGCAGCTGTTCATAATCTTGTATTCTTAACTTAATATTATGTCAATGAGATATTTTACATTTTTATTGCTCGCCCTATTTTCAACAAGCGCTCTTGCACAAACTCTTATTGAAACCCGCACCGCAAAGCTTATGAACGGTGATTATCTGCTAGAGGGAACTGTTTACCTTGAATCATTTGATGACAACACCTTACAACTTCGTTTCGATTCTGATTACCTTACGCAAAGTAATGTATTTGATGTACATGTATTTCTGACAAATGACAATAATTACGAAGCCCCTATTGATACAAGTGGAATGTATTTAGTAGAAAACATAGGAACTATAAATGGTTTAAATTATTCGTCAGGACCCATGACTTTTGATATATCTCCAGATATCAACATAAATGATTATGACCATATTGTTTTTGTTTGTGTACAATTTGGGCGATTACATTGGGGAGATGGAACATTTGAAGCTCCAGTTGTTTCCACTCAAGATGTAAATTCAATGGATATTACATATTCTTTGTTTCCAAACCCATCTTTAGACGGTTTCATAAACATTCAGTTTGAAGAATTGCAATCATCTGTTTTTATTGAAATCTTAAATTCAGAAGGTAAAGAAATACGTTCAGATAGACTTTTCAATTTAAAAAATCACATGATTGAAATTCAAAACTCAGGTACTTACATGCTTAAAATCACAACTTCTAAAGGTTCAAGAATTAATAAATTAATCGTCAAATAGTAAACAATCTGTTTAGTTTATATTTCTTTTATATGTTTAAATTAATCAACTTTATTTTGATTTCAAGATAAAAAGCATTGAATCCTAAGATTAAAATTTGTTGTATAAAAACAATAGAAGAAGCTAAAATAGCTATCAAATATGGCGCTAACGCAATTGGTCTTGTTAGCGAAATGCCAAGTGGACCAGGCATTATTTCAGAATCTAAAATTCTTGAAATCACTAACTCTATTCCACATGAAATAGATACTTTTTTATTAACCAGTAAAACATCTTTAAACGAAATAAAAGAGCAACATGATAGGATTAAAACAAAAACAATCCAACTTGTTGACTATTTAGATGAAGTAGAATTGTCACTTATAAAATCAATTTTCCCTAGGATAAAAATCATTCAAGTTGTTCATGTTGTAGATCATTCAAGCATTCAAGATGCGATCCGTTTCTCTTCATATGTTGATGGAATTCTACTGGATAGCGGAAATCCTCATGAATCCATAAAAATATTAGGTGGAACAGGTAAAACACACAACTGGGAGATTAGTAAAAGGATAGTTGAAAGTATTGACATCCCTGTCTACCTAGCTGGTGGACTACACTCTAAAAACATTATCGAAGCCCTTGAAATCGTTCAACCTTTTGGGATAGATGTGTGCAGTGGTGTAAGAACAAATGGTCAATTAGATGAAAGAAAACTTGCTGCGTTTTGTACAAATGCTAGACAGTGTTAAATTATTTTATGAAGGCAGAACTTACAATAACTAATATTCTTCTTTAAATGTAAAAAAGCAGCTTCATATAAAATAAAACCGCTTTTTCTCTTTTACTATTTGCATTTCAAATAT
>JAHDGD010000019.1 GCA_020627825.1 Saprospiraceae bacterium | reverse complement strand
TATTTATCTATATATCTATTTCCCATATATACGCTTTCTAAGACACTTATAAAAATAACTATCTAGAAAAACAGAAAATAATATTTATACTTTTCTATATGATAATTAAATATTGACCTTTTATTGGTAGTAATTCTTGAAAATAAATTTGATTCTGTAGTAATACATTACATATCATTTCTATAAAAACGATAGACTTATTCTAAAGTAGAATCTACTTTCTAGAAGTCTTTAGAATAGTGATAACTATACTTTATCAGTTTTAGAGTCAACTAGAAAAATAGATTTATAAAAATCTATTTTTCTATAAAATTATAGATAATGTAATTCTACATATACCTGTTTTATAAATAACTATCTAATTGAGTAGAAAATAATATTTCTATTTTTCTATCCCAAATACTCATTGAGCATGGCTTCTAAGAGTTCTGTAATTGTCATTTCTTCTTGAATAGCTCTCATTTTTAGTTTTGTGATAAGCTCTGGACGTAGCTGTGTTCCAAACTTTTTTCTCTCTATCATTACTTTTTCTTCTTTTGGTGTCTCTACATCCTCAAACATTTTATCTACATTATCTGGAGTAGGTAGCTGACTTAACCTATTGGCTAGATTTTTTCCTTTTTTTGCTATCTTTTTCATAATTGAGCTAGTTTAATAAATTCGTTTAACCATTTTATAAAGTTTGTTTTTGCTGTATCTTTAGCTTCTTTCTCATAAACAGTTTCTAAAGTAGAAGCATCCATAAAAGCAGAATAGAAACCTAAATTATTATCCATTACGTTAAGATGATTTTCAAAAGCTTCTAGACTTTCTCGTATATCCTTCGAGCGAACACGACGTTTCATATACATATTCACAAAACCAATCAGTTTTATAGCAGACATTTTGTTGGCCACTCGTTTTTGAGAAACATTCAAAGCAAATTGAATATAATCAAAGGTAGATTCTAAGGCAAAATTCCCTGCTTGAAAAGGCACTCCCAATACATCAACATAAAACAATACTTTTTTAGTAAACTCATCCAATCGTCCTGCTACATCTATAAAAATATAGTCATGTGTTGTACTCGCTCTTTTGAGAGTATCATGTAACTTATTTATATCTCCTAAGCAAGAAATGATTTTGTAAGGAAGTTCTGCCTCCAAGTTTTCTGTTACATCTTCATTCCTATACCGAACTAAACTCTGCTGGTCATCTGCATCAATGACCAATACCTTTTTATTGAAGGGAGCAGATGAAATAGCTGTAGCTGTAAGAAGTGTAAGAGTAGATTTGCCTACTCCTCCTTTTCGATTTCCGAAAGCGATAATTTTTGCCATAGACTAACTTATGATTTTGATTGACAATATAAAGAATATTTCTATTAATTAAGAATTTTTATTTTCTATTTTACTAGAAAAATAACTTAGTAGAAATATTGACAAACGAAAAATAATGGTTAAACATACTGTAAAAGTAATAATTTATTGCTTTAAAATCACTATATTGGAAATTATCAATCACTTATAAGAATAAAGTTAGAAAAATATTTTTCTATAAATCTATTTTTTTAAATAAGTTTTCTAACTTTATAGAAATATAACTAATAATATTTTTAGAAGTTTAAAGTATTCTATTATGAATAAATCACAATTCAATCATTTATTTGAGCAATTAGAAAGTCTCAAAGACGAAGTAGAGGGAGTAGAATTTTGGTCAGCTAGAGACTTACAAAATCTTTTTCAATATACTCAATGGAGAAATTTTGAAAAGGTAATTCAAAAAGCTGCAATATCAGTAAAAAACTCCTCTCAGAATGAATCAGACCATTTTGCTGAGGTCAGCAAAATGGTCGAAATAGGTAGCAAAACAAAGCGAACATTAAAGGATTATGCCCTTACTCGTTATGCCTGCTACCTAATTGCCCAAAATGGCGACCCAAATAAAGAAGAAATAGCTTTTGCTCAAAGTTATTTTGCTCTACAGACCAGAAAACAAGAATTAGTAGAAAAGAGACTAGAGGAAATAGAACGCCTTAGAGAGCGTGATAAACTTACTGTATCAGAAAAACTACTCTCTCAACTTGCTTTTGAACATGGTGTAGATGGAAAAGGATTTGGATATATTCGTGCAATGGGAGACAAAGCCTTTTTTGGAGGCAAAACTACACAGGAGATGAAAAATAAACTCTCTGTTCCAAAAGGAAGACCACTAGCAGATTATCTTGAAACACCTTTATTAACTGGTAAAGAACTCGCTACCAATATTACCAATTACAACATCAAAAACAAAAATCTTCAAGGAACAAATCAAATAGCAGACGAACATTCTATAAATAACGATGAAATACGTCAAGTTTTGATACGTCGTGGTATTGTTCCAGAAGAACTACCTGCTGCCGAAGATGCCAAAAAGGTAAAACGTAGGCTAGAATCTGAACGTAAAAAACTACTCAAAGGAAAAAAGAAAAAATAGATGTAACAGCCAGTATTTCAAATTGTAGTATTGAAATATTGGTTTGTTTCTTTTGTCAAAATAGAACAGTATGTAGTTTATTTTTTTTCTTGTATGGATATAAATTAGTGTGATATTGTATAAGTAAACTCAGGTTAATCTATGTCTTTTGATTGGTTGTAGTTTCCTCTTCAAAATGTTCTAAAAGCTCATTTAATGCACTCTGAATGTCTTTTTTACCCTCAAAAGTATAGTAATAGGTTTTCTTACCTTCTATTACTTTTGCACTTCGTTTGAGATGACAAAGTAGGTTGAGGAGTTCTAACAGTTTTCGCTTAGTATAGCGTTTATATTGGTGCTGCGAACGATTAATTTGCTTTGTAATTTCCTCAGCTGTGAGAGTTTGCCCTTCTAGTTTACTAACAGTTTCTACAATACGCTCATATTCTTTTACTTGCATCGATTCAGAAATTCCCAAACGATATTCCTTTTCTCTTCTTAAGAGAAGTGTATAGGCTGTAAATTGATTTTTTCGTTTTCGAAGGTCATTCGTCTTTCTAAAAGTGAGTTGTTGGGTATCTACTAAAATGGTTTTTAAAGTAGGGAAATCTCTTATATTTTTGATTTTCTGCACTCTCAAAAGATAGAGATAATGTTTTAGAAGCTGCTCTGCCAGTAAGAGCTGTAAAGGTGTAAGAGTGGTAGCTTCTTCTGAAAAACTGTTTTTGAGCTTTGATTTTAGTTTTACATCACTGGTGTGCTGCTCTACTGAAACAATGAGTTTTTCAAAGTCATTTACAAAAAGATAAGCAATTTCTCCCTCTGCTTTTTCTCTCTCAGCAGCTTTAATCTGTTCTAGCTGTGAAATTTCATTGTTCACTTTCTGTTCGTAGAATAATATCTGTTTAGGGTTTTCAAAGTAAGGACTTCCCTGTCTATTTTTGTTGTGTGTGTAGTCAGCAAAAACATCAGTATAGCTAATTTCAAATTGCTCTTTTTCTCTATCAAAATACAATCCCTTACTCATTGAAGTTTTTAGTTCCTCCTTTTGGTAATTTACAAAAACATCTCCCTCTAATTCCTTTTGCAGAAGATATTGTCTATTATGATGCGCTTTTTCATTTTCTAAAAAAGTAATGCGTTTCTTATAGTCATAGCTTAACACGAGATGTTCTGAAGGCAAAAAATAAGAAGAGTTTTGTGTAATAATTGTATTTTCTACTTCAAATTCATCATAATTTCTGACTCTAGCAATAAACTGTCTGTAGGCTGTATTGTCAAACCCTCTTTGTGTTTTATTAAAATAGAGCATAGCTGTTTTTCTGTCTGTGGAAATGTTAAATCCTGTTTCCAGTACAGAAGTGGTAATGATGACTTTTTTATTATCCTTCCAATGAAAAGTGGATTGTCTTTGAATGTGCTCAAAATTCTCTTGCTGAGTAGGAGTAAGTCCTTGTGAAGCAAATAGATGCACACCTATTTTCTGTTTTTCTAATAGATTTTTAACAACTTTAGCTTGTTCTAAGCTATTGAGATGCAAAATGACACGCTGATTTTGTTCTACTAATTCTTTTGTTTTTTCAAAAGCGAACTGTTTCATTTTTTTATCTGAACAAAATATCAAACTTGGCTTTTGATAAGGAGCTTTGTCTTTTGCCACTACTTTCCAATGGCTAATTTTTTCTCCAAACAGATACATTTGTGTTGGCGTAGCACTCATTAGAAGGTTGGTAGGATTCAGTTTTAACGTATCTAAAACACTTGTAATGACTTTATCTCTAAATGTGCTGTCTCCAGTAATCAAATGCTGCTCATCAATCACTAAAAGCACTTTTTTATGATGAAACTGTGTCAAGATGTGGTAGGCATCAGCGAGTTTATCAAAATTAGTATAGACAATATCTAGCTGTTCTTCTGTTTTGAGCCTTTCAATCGCTTGTGTCTGTGTATCAGCTGTAAAGACAATTTTATCATTTTCTCCTTGCACATCAATAGCTTGTTGTTTGGCAATGACATTTCTAGGGGAAGCAAAAAGTACCGTATAACCTTTTTCATAGGCAAATTCTGCCAAATGATGTTTTACAAAATACGATTTTCCTATCCCTGTGGGAGCTTCTAAAAGGGTATATTCCTGCGTTTTTAAATCATTCAAAAATTCCTCATTTTCCAAAAGTTGATTGCCTAAAAAACCTATGATTTTTACTGTTTTTGGTGTTTTAGGCACTTTTTGACTAGCTAAAAAGGCATTTTGTAAAAGAAATAGATTTTCATTTACACTTTTCTTTGTGTCAAATCTAAAATGCTGAAATAGAGGGTTATGATGAGTAGTTTGTAGTAAGTTTTTGCGAATTTCTAAGGGTGTGAAATTTTTACTTAAATCATCTAATCCTTTGGCATTAGAAAGAGGATTGATAATAGAAAAAGTAAATTCTAGCTCTAGTTTTTGTGAGGCAATAAATGCCTTTTTGATGGCAGCAAAAAACTGGAGATGTCTATTCTCTTTACTTTGGTTATCAAATGTATCTGCATCAAACAGTAAATGAATGCTTTTATAGCCAAATTTTTCAATGGTTTTTAAAAGGTAGTCATCAAATCTAGCCGAATTATAGATAGTTTTACCTAGCTCATTTTTATCTGTTTGGGCTGTGAGTGAAATACCTCCCAAACCAACAAAAGGTAAACCGAGTTTCTGTACACCAAAAAAGGCTTTAAACTCTCCCTCAGTAATAAAAAGTGTATTTTGCTCTTGTGTAGTGATAGGTGCATTTGCAAGAGCTGTCAGATAAGGATAGGTAGCTGCTCCCTTAGGACTGAGGTATTTGGTCGTTTTTCCCTCTTTATTTTTGTAAGGAGAAGCCAAACGAATACGTTCAAAAGGTTTCTCTTTGTCAAAAATAGTTCTTCCTTCAATATCAGTATAGGCAATGGAAATACCTTTGTGCTGACCTAGAGCTGGAGAAAAGTAAGAGGTTGCTGTTTCTTTGTCTAGTCCAAGCTCTTTGTAGATGCGAGAGCGAAAATAGGTTAGTGCAGCATTATTTTTATCCTTTTCACTGCTATTGAAATATATTTGCCTTTCAAAGTTATCTTTTTTTCCAATTTGATAGTCATAGCATCCATAAAGATGAGCCAGCCATTCTAAAGACTTTTCGGTAGTAAAATTTTTCTCTTGTTGAAGGAAATCAAGGAAACTTCCACTTTCTCCTGTGTAGAAATCACAGTAGTTTCCCGTATCAGAGATAAGAAAAGATTTTTTCTTTTTGTGAAGTCGTTGTGGGCTTCTGTGGTAGGATTTTATTCCTTCTTTGTGTGAGAAGCCCATTTCTTGCCACGCTAAAGTGTATCTATCTGTGTGATAGGCAAGTCCTTTGATGTATGAACAAAATGCATGTTCGTTAGAAAAAGTACGAACTTTGTCGTAAAAATTTGCATTGCGCAAACTTTTACGTAACTTTGTCGTTGTAAACATGAGTTAGTAATTGTACTAACTTATCTAAGAATTAGCGAACCAACACAAATTCATTTTTGAAACCCTTGTTCATCTGAGTTTGCTAAAAATATTCTAGCCTTTTGATGCTTCCAACATCAGAAGGCTTTTTTGTGTCTATTTGCTACTTAAGTAAATTAGTAGTTAAAAATAGATTATATGAGAGTCTTTTCATTTTTTGGAGTTTCTAAACCCTTTAGCAAATAAAAAGACTACTAGCAAAGGTATGTAAAAACAGTGTAATATTCTAGGCACTTAAAAATTTTTTCCATTTGGATCTATATTTTGACCATTTCCCAGTAGATGAATAAAGATAAAAATAGATGTTAATAGATGAAACATGGATGTGAATAGATGGAACACTAATGAAAATAGATGAATCATGAATGAAATAAAGATAGAGTAGATATAAAGCCTCCATTACCAATTATTTCTTTATCATTTTATTGCAGAGGTGTTGCCACTAAGAAGATCTTGCTCATTGTCATACTTAGACAAGGAAAGAATAGCTATTTTTATTTTAACAGAGTACAGACAAAGTACACATTAATTACTCTTCAAAAAATCTTCTCAAACTTTTTTGATATTTTCTTAGTCTTTTGCTTCTTTCTCCCTCCCTTTAAAATTGTTAAAATTAACATCTTATAAAATATATTTTATAAGATATGTTGATAAATTTTATGATATATAAATGATTTTATCAGCGTTTTTTCTAGTATTTTTTTCTTGTCTTTTTATTAGAGTAATTTTTATAGTTGGAGTGAGCTTTAAAAATTTTTCTCGGTACAGAATATCCCCAATAAACTTTTCTCCATTTTTCACATAAAAAAGATAGCTAATATCTGTATTTGCAAAAATAGTATCTTCACTAATTCCAGCTACTAAATATACAATACTTTGATTCTGTTGAAAAGTATAATAAAGTGATTCTTGTTTTAATGTTTTCTGTTTGTTAGTAATAAATGTTTCTATGTCTTCTTTATTAGGTTCAAAAGCTATCATTGGTGCGTAAATTCGTTCTTTTGCAAAGAATCGTTTTCCAAAAATAGATATACCTCCTGTTTTTTTCTTTTCTATTCTCTCATTTAAAAAATTATCTCTAGTAACTTCATATATAGTTTTTTCTTCTGTTAGAGTATCTGTAACTAACATTTTATAGGTAGGGATAATAGCCTTTTCTTGATCTACACATAACTCGTGACTAATAGGAATTTCGATCTGTCCTACTTTTTCTTGAGAAATAGTGATATTAATAGTATGCTGTTTCATTTGTGAATCAAATGCAGCCATTTTTTCTCGTTCACCATGTCCAGTGTACAAAGGAGAGCCAGGATTATCTGTGATAGACAATTTTAAGTTTAATTCAGGTAAAGGCATAACTAAAACTTATAATTTTTGAGAAGATGAATATCACTTTGAATACTTTGAGCATCTTCCTCTGTAATATGAAAAGTATAATCTTTTTGGAAAGTAAATACCATAAAGCTTTTTATCTTACCACTTGTAAGTATTTTCCTTTGTTTTCTTTTAAGCCTAATAACAATAACTCCCTCACAGTTAATAGGATACTTGTTTTTTTGAAAAGATTGAACTGATCCATCTTCAAATATAAATTCAATAACCTTCCCATTTCTTATACAGACATTATGAGAAAATACCTTTATATATAAAAAAAGTTTGTTTCTTTTTCTTTTACCAAGTTGAAAGGCAATATATTCTTTATCAGAATTATAAACTCTAAAATAGTAAGGACTTACATATACATATGGCTTTTTAGCTAATTTATCATTAAGGCTATCTATAACCCCCCGTTTACGATAAGAAAGAGAATCTTTATTTGTAGAATTAGATTGTGCCTGACTTGTTTTTATTACACAACTTATTAGTGTAAGAACTAAATAAATGAGGAAAACTTTTTTCATTTTCATAAAAAAGGGGACTTACATCCCCTTATTTTTGTTTTTTTACTATATTTTATAAACAGATTAGCTTTGAGCATATTCTGTATCCCATTCTGTACCATCATCTCCTTTTTGTCCTTCCATTTTAATTAGGAAGTTCTTTGCAGGAAAATAAGGTTTTAAATGAATGTCCATATATATTCTGTCTTTTTGTACTTTATCTTGCTCAAACCTTCTTACTTCGAAGTTTTCTATAAGTTTATCAGGTCCTGTAATACCATCTAAGAACCTAACTACTTGATTCATAATTTCTTTGCGTGTACGAGCTGTAAAGTTTTCAAAGGCTCTACGGTTCAAGAAATCCATAAGTACTTTTGTTACATGATCAAATACACGAACAACAGAGTAAGTCTGTAGTCCTAAATTATCACCATTGAAGAGCGTTTTACCTGAAAATGCCATGACCTTTCCATACTCATTTACCATTGGAATAAGTCCAAGGTTTTCTAAGTTAGCAATTTCACTTTTCTTTAAATCAAAAGTAACTCCATCTACTTCGTTTATTCCTCCAAACTTTTTACCAGCAGTAACTTGAGACATTAACGTTTTATGAATTTTCCCTGCTAAAGCTGCTGAAGGTGGGACAAATAAGTCTTCTTCTTCATTTATTTGGTCAAACCTTCCACGACCTACTAACCAATTACAAGTCATAAGTACATTTGAGCGATAGATATCACCTCCTGTTAAGTTAGCAGCCTCAAACATTTCCATTACGTCATCAGGCTCATCCAAATGAGCAAAGTCTGTAACAAGCATTACTTTATTTTCATGCGCAATTTTTGCCCACTTTTCTACTACAGTATTGCTGCCTAAATAACCAGGAATTACTAATAAGCTATAATTATTTCTTAAATCTAAACGGTCATAGTTAGAAACTAACTCTTCATGAATAGTATCTATGAATCGTGTATTATCAAGATCTTGAAGTTGTTCTAACTCAGCATTTATGATTGATATATTTTTAACTTTAGATTGTTCAGTATTTTTATAGAACAATGCTACTGAGCGATATGACTGTTCTAGCTCTCTAGTAGCTTCCACAGCTTGAGCTAAATTCTTATCTAAATTTTGTTCTGAAACATGATAACTATCTTCGCATTCAGCCACCATATCTGTCAAGCTATCTTTATTTTCAAGAACACTTTTCCAAATTTCTAAAGACTTTTTAAGTTCGTCACGATCAGTCTTTTTACTAGCTTCATTTAAAAAAATCTGTTTACGTGCTTTCCTATTAGGATTGAGGTTCTGAGAGCCTTCAATTGACATTTCTAGTAAGTCAAAACCTCCATATTTAGCCAATAAATCTACTTGACTAGCTAGGCTTTTACTTTTACTTTTTTGTACTTCTTGACTTGTACTTTGCTGTACTTTTGTTTCAGCTGTTGCCATGATGAATATCTAATTTATTGGTTATCTAATTCTTGAATCAAGTTATTAATTGTTTCTATTAAGGCTTCTTTCGCATCAGCATCTTCAAGAGCTGCCTTAAGAATTTTGTTCGTTTTGAGTTGTTTAATAATTTTTTGGTATTGTTGCTTTTCTAACTCTAAATTATTTAGATAAGAACTTTGTGAGGTTATACCTTTAACTCCAAAATCTCCTAAATTCTTGAAATGTAATTCTTCAGGACGTGTTCCTCCTTCTTTATCTTCAAAATTTACTTTGACAGTTGGCTTAAAGTGTTCAAATACTTGTTCAATTGTTTGTAATCCTTCTACAGTTTCGGGTCTGATGGGTGTGTCAGCAGTAAGTTTTTGAGCAATTAATGTCTTATTTTGAGGAATTTCGCTAATTGCTTCACTAGCATCTTGCTTTACCTCATTACCACCTATTCCAAAATTTGATAGCATAATATAAAGATAAGTTTATTATAAATTTTGGCTAAAGATACATGTTTTTTCTTTTTGAACAGATTTTTTTTGAAAAAAACTAGAATAGTTTAGTAGATAATTGTACATTTGAATTTATAATAAAATATTCATTTGCTCCAATAAAAAAAAAAAATTGCACATTGTATTTTAAATAAAATCATAGTGTATAAAATTTATATTAAAACAAATAAAATGAGTTATAATATAATAATAGCAACATGAATAAATTAGTTTTTTATAGAAAAACTGAAAAATTAGATTTATAACATTACATTGTATAGTTACTGACATTAATTTATGATTGAACGCTTCCAACACTTTCCAATTAATTGGGTAGATGGCATGAAAATTAATAAAAATCATTTTTTAGCTACTCAAGATTATTCTTATGAGATGGTGAGGGATGCTGTAGGAATTTCTACATCTCCCTTATCTTATGGTCTGTTACCTTCTAACTCTATTGAGGAGTCTGTAAAGATGTCTTTGGTCATAGATAATCATAAGCTATTACGAGTAAAATTAGAAGAGTGTCATGCCATTACACCTAATGGAAGTAGAATAGAGATTAGTACTAAAAACTCTCAAGCATTGAGTTTAGAGGAAGCTTACCCTGAAGTTGCTTATCAAATAAAAGAAAGTCATCAAGGGGAATTAGTATTACTTGCTAATGTTACTGTAAACTCAGAAAAAATACCTTTTGGAGAGCCTGACCCAGAAGAGAACCCACCACGATATCCTTATTTACTACCTACTTACAAATTGAATTTGATTCCTGAGGGAAAGTTTTTGGAGCAAACTCATAATGGATATGAATTAACTATTGGAAAGATTATAGTTACTCCTACAGAGACCTATTTATTAGATGAGTATATTCCACCTTCTACAACAGTAAGTAGTCATCAGCATTTAATAAATATTTATGATCAAATAGATAAGTTTTTAGGTCAAATAGAACTTTATGCAGTTCAAATTGCACAAAAAATCAATCATAAAAATCAAAACAGTGAATTAGGTATCATATTGCTACAGCTTTGTGAAAGAATCATTGACTTTACAGGAAAAGAAATAACTTCTTTCCGATGGCTGGCACTGCATCAACCTCCTGTATATATGTTTGATAAGATAGTTTCATTGGCTCGACTGATGAAAAACTTTATAGATTCAAAATCAGGTTCTGGTAAAGAAGATTTGTTAAATTATTTTGCAGAGTGGTGTAGTATCAGTCAAGGTGGTTTTGAAGTGCTTTTTACAGAAGTAGTAAATACGAAGTATCAACATAATCAAATAGATATAATAGCTATTACTACAGTGAACTTCATGAGAACAATGAGTGACTTATTCTCTGCTCTGAACCGTCTTGACTTTATAGGTAAACGTAAAGACACAGGCATTTTTGTAAAAGAAAGGGAAGAAAACTCTTCTCTTAGCAGAACTCAACGTAATCGTACATTTTTAGCAGATTAATTTTAATTAAATATAATGGAAGTTTTAAATAAGAAAGAAAGAACTTATTCTTTTTTGCTCTTTTTATTTGTTTTTATAATAACAGTAGGAGTAATTCTTTTAGCAGTTTTTTTTGATTATCAGATTCCTCGCAAAGAGCTAAGTCATTTGAGAAGTGAGAATCGTAAAATGGCAGAAGAGTTTCAAATTCAAGAACAGTTTGCTGTAAAGTTAGAAGAGTTGAAATCATATACTGATTCACTCAATGTTAAGGGTGAAGATTTTTATTTCAATCAACAAAGTGCTATCAATACAATTATTGCTATGCAATATATTATACCTAACAGAGATAGCTTAGAGTTAAAGCGAGATAATATGTATGATAATATATTACTTGCTTATAGACAACTTATTAATGCCAAAAAAACCATAAATACATTAGGAGCATCTAAAGAAGAAATAGATTTGTTACTACAACAATTAGAAACTTATAAAAGTGAGTTAGAGATTGTCAAGAGAGATTTAGAGGTCTGCAGACAGATTAATCGATCTAGATAATCTTTTTTAGAAATCACACATTGTAATTTTTTTATAAAAAAAGTTGATATCTAATAAAAACTTATTTTCTTTTTCTAGAAAAAGTAATATATTGCAAACCTAAACTTTTTAATACCTTTATTCATTAACCCTAAATTTTTTATTATGTCATTTGCAACAAAGCTAGATATTAATGGTAAGAGATATAATATCCTTACTGTAAAATATGAATTGTTTCAAGAAACTGATGCTACTGGGCGTCCTTCTTCTGTTGTTAGAGGAGGAAAAATCGAAGTAAGTATAGAATCTACTGGTGATACAACTTTTGCTGAAGCAATGGTTAGTAATTTTGACCGATTGGATGGAGACATTATCTTCTTGAAAAGAGACACAGATGCAACTTTGAAAAAGATATCTTTTAAAGAGGCATATGTAACTGGCTATAAGGAAACCTTTAATGGAGGCGGACTTACAAGTGGTGTTGCTGCATCAGGCGAAAATGAACCTGCTATCGAAACTATTACTTTTTCAGCTAGAGAGCTTGACTTCAATGGAGCAGCTTCTATGATCAATGAATGGCCAGAAGTTACAGCTTAATTTTCATTAGTTTTTCTTACAAGAAAAGGAGCTGTGTAAAGCAATACAGTTCCTTTTTTTATAAGTAATTTCTATTTTATTATTCCAATTTCTTATTATGTCTTTTTTTTCCCAACTAGAAATAGATGAAAAGGTATACAATGTATTAGATTGTGATTATAGTTTTCATCAAAGCATTGATAAAAACAATAAACCATCTAGTACACCTAGAGGAGGTCAAATCACAGTTCTTATAGAGGCAAGAGGTGTTGCCAACTTCCTTAAATGGATTACAGAACATACACATACAAAAGACGGAAAAATTACTTTTTATAGAAGAGACCAAGTAGCTCGTATGTTTCATCTATCTTTTTCTAAAGCCTTCTGTACAGATTACATAGAATATTTCAACCATCACTCAGATGAGCCTATGCAAATCAAAATGACTATATCTGCAAAAGAAATAACAGCAGAAAACACTGTTTTTGAAAATAAGTGGGCAATTGCTTAAAAATCTATTCATAGACTACTTTTCCTTTATACATATATTATGGCAAAACCTGTTTATACAAAAATTCTCCTTGATGGGGAGGCTATTCTGAAAAATAGTAGTTATACCATTAAACTACAACAAAGTGTAATAAATCACCATCAACTTATAATTACTTGCCCAACAGAATCTATTGAAGACACAACTGATGACTTTGCTAGTAAAGCTAGAAGTTATATGGGAAAAAAAATAAGTCTTTTAGTCAATGAAGAAGATTTAACGTTTACAGGAGTAGTAGAAAATGTAAATATACACAGGTATGATGGAGGACAAGGTCTGCTAGTGATCACTGTTTATAGTCCTACATTGTTAATGTCACATGGAAAAGACTCACAAAGTTATGAAAAGAAAGCACTAACAGATATTATAAAAGAAGCTACTAAGGAATATCCTAATGATATTTTAAAAATAATTTCAAAGCCTGTTTTTAAAGATACTATACCTTATACAGTTCAGTATAAAGAAAGTGATTTTGATTTTTTATGTCGTTTAGCAAAAAAATATGGAGAATGGTTTTACTATGATGGAGAAGAGATAAAGTTTGGAGGTTATGACAATACATCTCATCCACTTATTTTTGGAGAAGATTTATCAGAGTTTAATTTTTCAATGAAAGTTAGACCTCAAGATCATACTTACTTGGCATATGATGCTTTAGAAGCAAAAATTCATGATTCTTCTAGCTCAGATCATAAACAAAGTGTATCAAACCCATATATCAGCAGTATTAAAGAAGCTTCAAGCAAGTTATTTGCTAAAAAACCTACTTCTATTTATAATCATACTCTTTTGGAGAGTGGAAAAGCAGAATTAGATTCTGTACTCAAATTAAAATCTCAACATGCTCTTAATACATTAGTTTTTAGTGGAAAAAGTGATGAATCTAAAGTAGCTATAGGTAGTGTAATAGAAGTAACAGGAAAAAATACACAAATAGCAGGACAAGTGGATACATATGGAAGTTATATTATAACTTCTATTACTCATACTATAAATAATAGTGGAGAATACACTAATTCTTTTGAAAGTATACCAATTGATATAAAAGTTCCTCCTTATTTTGATGAAGACTCAATACCTCTGTGTGAAGAACAATATGCTATTGTAAAAGATAATAATGATCCTGATGGGCTAGGGCGTGTTCGTGTTCAATTTCCTTGGCAAATAGCAAATAATCTCCTTACACCTTGGATAAGTTTAACAACTCCTCATGCAGGAAGTGAAAAAGGCATTTATTTCATTCCTGAATTAGAAGAAGAGGTCTTAGTCGGTTTTGAGGGTAAAAATGCAGAAAAACCATTTGTAATAGGTTCTAGATATAATGGTAATGAAAAGACGCCTCAACAAGATCCTGAACAAAAAATTATTCAGACCAAAAGTGGCTGTACTATCATACTAAATGATACTGAAGGAAGTGTTACTATAGTAGATAAAGATGGAAGTGTTATCAATATGGATGGTGCAGGAGGAATCACTATGAAAAGTAGTAAAACCATTGTATTACAGTCTGACTCTATTGGCTTATCAGCCAAAACTGTAGCTATCACAGGTACAGATCAAGTATCTGTAGGTTCTGATAAGGTAGTAGCAATTAGTAGTAAAAAGGATATAATAACAAATGGTAAAAATGTAAATACTACGGCAGATTTGAAATTTGAATTAGGAGGAAAACAAATAATTACAAACTCAACAGCTGATACACTAATTTCAGGTGCATTAGTAAAGATAAACTCTTAATTAGATTAACGAATACAGTTAAAATATGTCTGAAACATCTGCAGCACAAGAATTTAATAAAGTCAGAGAAGAATGGCATCTCATAGATAAAAAGAATTGGGAAATGGCTATATGGGTATCTGAATATCAAGACTTAGAAATCCTGGATAAGTTTATGGATATTGAAGCCTCTCCTATAGGTATCTTTGATGATATATTTTTTAAGTTTAATACTTTCTTCGAAAATAAAGAGCAATATGAACAAGGACTTTGGAATGAGTTTTTAGCATGGTTTGAAACTCCACAAGAAGAAAAATATGATATAATAGGAGCTTTAAAAGAAGATGGGTTTTTGCCAAAAGATTATGAAGTTAATTCAGATTTGCCTCCTGTTTTTATGAGTGTAATTCAAGAACTAAAACGTCTGAAAAATACACTTAAGATGGAAGATATAAACTTTATTTTATACTTTCCCCCTGCTAAGCTACATCAAAATAATTGGTCAAAATGGTTTATAAATATATTAGGTACAGGACAGATACCTAAAGATATTCGTTTTGCATCCATTGATCTACGACAAGAACGAGTACTAAAAGAAATACAATCTACTTATGGAAAGCAAAGAGTAAGGGAATTATATGCAGATTTGAATATGCTTGCTGCCATGAAGAACGAGATGGACAAAGATAGCGAAGCAGGCAAACCGAATAGCCCAGTAGGTAAATTTCAAAAGCAGGTACGTAAGGTGATGGAAGCTACTGCTAACAATAAAATTGATTTAGACAAAGAAACAGATAAACTTAAAAAACTGGGCTATAGACTTAATCTATTAAACACAAAGTCATCCTCACATTTAATTTGTGCCATTGCTTTTTCCAGTAAACAAAAAACTGAAAAAGCATTTCAAGAAGTAAACTCAGCTATTCAGCTCACAGAAAGGGGAATGATGGAGAATGTAGAAGGGGCATATCCTGTATGGCGTGCAGCAATGCTCTTGAAAGCAGCTTTATACATGACCGATAAAGATAATGAACAAGCAATTTTCTGTTATAAAAAACTTACTGAGAAGTCAAAAGAACAGAAAGATTTATTTTATACAATGGAAGGTTTCAGACAAAGTGCATTTTTATTTGCCCAAATGAATAGATGGAAAGAAGCTTGGACAGATTGTATACTCTCATTAGAAGCAGGTTCTATGTTAGATCAAGAAATGAGAAGAAGTTCTACTTACTTGTTTAGTGCTGAACTAGCCATAGAAATAGCAAAGCAATCAAGAAGAGATTCATCAGATATACAACTATTGTATGACGCATTTACAACATTAATAGGAGAAGACTGGCAACAGTTGTTAGAAGGAAAAGAGAGTCTAACGCAAGATTATCTCCAAAAAGAGGTAGCACAAAACGTAGAAAGTGTTTTGAGTAAATAATATCTCTAAAACTTTATTTTATATCATGAGTACAGGAACAACACCCACAAAAGTAACTAAGCAAGTAGCAAAGTCATCTAAGGAGGCAGTACAGAACAAGGGTTTTTCAGCCATAGCTTCTAAGCTGTTTTCAGAGGCTCAATCTGAGCTACAAAGTTTACAGGCTTCTTTAGGCGGTTTTTTACCTTCTATTCCTGGACAGCCAGCAGGAAAGTTTCAAGATATTGCCATTGGTATAGATGCTCATCCAACAACGTTTCCTCCTTCTCCTATGTTGCCAGTGCCTCATGTAGGGATGGTATTTGATATTGTAGCAGCAGTTTTTGCAGCTATTGATACGATGCTACCACCAGCTCCTGAGCCTCCTCCAGTACCAGAAGGTGAAACACCTCCTCCAGCACCCATTAGTGTTACTTCAGTTGCTCGTGCCATAGTCAGTATGATGAAACCAAGTGTGCAAGTAAATAATAAATGGATTGCTAATGCAGGAACTCCTATTCAGCACTTACCTGGTATTATTTTACATGCACTTCCAACAGTAGTACCGATGTCATCATCTGAGATGTTTATGGGAAGTGCCACTGTTCTAGCTGATGGTTCTCCATTTTCTTTTCAGTTTTTACCTGCCTTATCTTGTAACTTAGTAGGTATTCCTGCTCCATTTAGACCAAAAAAACCATCAAAACCTAAAACAAGTTTGATGGCTCCAACTTCTGCACTTCTCAATGTAATTCCAGCTGGCAAGCCTGTACTTGTAGGAGGACCTCCAATGATAGATATTTTCGCTCTTGCTGTCAATTTAGGCTTGAAAGGATTAGGTAAGTTATGGAAAAGAGCAGGGGATAAATTTCAAAACCTAATTGATAAGATAAAGAAAAAACATCCTAAAACAGGTAAAATACTTCAATTTTCTAAGTGTAAGATGTTTGGAGAGCCAGTAGATGCTGCAACTGGTAGGGTATATGCCAACAATGAAGATTTTACTTTGTCTGGACCTATTCCTTTTGCTTGGGAACGTACTTATTATAGTGATGTAGAGATGAAAACCAATTTAGGCTATAATTGGCATCTTAGCTGTGATATGGGGCTTTGGCAAGTAGATAAAGGATTCTTTTGTGTACGCTTGAAAGATGCTAGAGAGATTATACTTCCACCTCTTCAAGTAGGCGATCAGTTTCATCAACGCCAAGACAAAATACTTTGGTTTAGAGATGAGAAAGGATATGGTCTTCGTACAGAAGAAGGACTTACTCATCGTTTTGCTACTCAGTCGTATAGAGATGGGTTTCGCCCAATTCTTTTCATAGAAAATGATTTAGGATTTCGTATTGCCTTTGAATACAATGGACAAGG
Source organism: Saprospiraceae bacterium (assembly GCA_020627825.1). Taxonomy (GTDB): domain Bacteria; phylum Bacteroidota; class Bacteroidia; order Chitinophagales; family Saprospiraceae; genus JAHDFB01. Next base: position 23,008 of record JAHDGD010000019.1, on the reverse strand, counting down.
GCATCTGAAAAATATTATAGATAGTGCAGGTCGCAATATTTATGTAGAGACAGACTTTGAAGGAAGAATAAGAGCTGTACACACCCAAAACCAAAATGAAAGAATAGATCTCATTCGTTATGATTATGATGAGGAAGGAAACTTAGCTCGTGTAACAGAAGCCAACGGAGCAACCAAACACTTTGAGTATCAAGGACGACTACTTAGCAAACTTACCAACCAAAGTGGACTTAGTTTTTATTGGGAATACGATAGAAAAGACGAAGATGCCAAATGTATTCATACTTGGGGAGACGAAGGTATTTTGGAATACTGGACAAAATACGAAGAAGGAAAAACCATTACTACTAACTCATTAGGACAGACTACGACCTATTTTTATGATGATAAGTCCTTAATTTATAGAATCACAGATGCCAAAAAGGGAGATACATATCAAACTTATAATATCTATGATGAGCTTTCTGTACTGACTGACCCTGATGGCAATACGACAAAATACGAATACGACAAATTTGGTAACATATCAAAATTAACTGATGCGAATCAAAAAGTTAGTACTTTTAGTTATGATGATAAATATCGTCTTTTGAATTATAGTTCGGCTGGGGGAGCTACTTTAGAGTGGGAATACGACGAAGAAGGCAAACTGATAGAACGTACATTCCCTAATGATGCTACACTCGGTTTTGAGTACGATGGAAAGTTGCTTAGTAAAATGACTGACCACAAAGGTAAAACGACTCAGTTTTTTTGGGACGAATACGTCAATCTAACTACCGTGGAACACTTTGATGGTACAAAAAGCCATTGGAGATATGATGAGTTGGGAAATTTGCTTAGTAGTACAGATACTAAGAGTAACGTAACTCGTTTTAGCTACGATAAAATGGGGAATGTTACCCAGTTGTTTGAGCCTGATGGCAACCATCATATTTTTGAATATGATAATGCAGGAAATATTATTTCAGCTAAAGACAATTTGCGTGAGGTAACTTTTACTTATTGGGGTTTAGGACTTTTAAAAAGCCGTACTGAAAATGGAAAAACAGTTCTCTTTAACTACGATAACGAAGAACAGCTCAAAACTATCACTAATGAAAAAGGCGAATCTTATCGTTTTGTACGAGATGGTGTAGGTGATGTGATAGGAGAGTGGGGTTTTGATGGCTTACAACGTCGTTATCATCGCACTTTAGGAGGGAGAGTAACTAGAGTTTTACGTCCTGCTGAGCGTTGGACAAGCTACCATTACGATGGTGTAGGAAATATTTTGAAAGCTGAACAATACGACGGCTATACAGAATATTTTACTTATGATGATGATGGAATGCTCATAGAAGCAGCCAACCCTACTTCTACAATACAGTATCAGCGAGACAATTTGGGCAGAGTGATTCAAGAATCACAAAATGAGTATAGTATAAAGAGCCAATACGACGATGAAGGCAATCGTATAAAAATAAGTTCTTCCTTGGGGGCAGATATACAAAACTCCTTCAATACAGATGGTTCTTTAGCACAGATTGATACCAAAGAAGGTTGGCAAAGCCGTTTTGAAAGAGATAGCCTAGGCTTAGAACTGGCACGTTATACGACAGGAAATGTAGAAGTACATACCCAAAGAGACCGTCTAGGACGTGTAACCCTACAAAATATTCAAGGCAAGAACGTAGAAGGTAGCCGAAAACGCTACTTTTGGAGCAAAGGCAATCGTTTAGACAAAATCCTAAACGAAGGTACAGGACAAAAAACAGAGTTTGACTACGACCCACAGGGCAATCTATTGAGTGCAGATTATAATGGTGTAGAGACGATTTATAAAATGCCTGATGCCATTGGTAATTTATTTAAAACTTCTACCCGTTCGGATAGAAAATACGATAAGGGAGGTAAACTCTTGGAAGATGAGACGTATTTTTATGAATACGATGAGGAGGGTAATCTTCAATACAAAACAGAACGAAAAGCAGCTAAACCCAAAGTAGTGCGTAGTTTGTTGGCAGAAGACCATGAAAGAGCAGCAAAAGAAACTCCTAGCAGCCTACGTAAATGGACGTATCACTGGTATGGAAATGGAATGCTCAAAGCAGTCATAAAACCAAATCACGAACATATTTCTTTTGAGTACGATGCTCTTGGAAGACGAACTGCTAAAATAAATCATACAGCTAAGAGTATTTATAGGTATGTTTGGGATGGGAATGTCATTTTGCACGAATGGAAATACAACTTAGAAGAAAGACCAAAACTTACTGTTAATGAAAAAGGCGAGTTATCCAGCGAGACAGGAGAACCACTCAATGAAAACGAACTCACTACGTGGGTGTATGAAGAAGGTAGTTTTGTACCGAGTGCTAAACTAGTAGGGAAAGAGAAGTATTCTATCATCTCCAATTATCTAGGTACACCTGAATCAGCTTATGATGCTACAGGTAAAAAAGTGTGGTCTTGTGAGCTAGATGTTTATGGAAACATTCGTAGTCTTGATGGAAAAGCTCATTTTGTCCCATTTAGGTATCAAGGTCAATACCACGACGTAGAGATAGACTTATATTACAACCGATTTAGATATTATTCGCCTGAATTAGGAGGGTATATTTCTCAAGACCCAATAGGCTTGAAAGGTAATAATCCAAATTTCTATGCTTATGTATCTGATTCTAATATATGGATAGACGTTTTTGGACTAAACTGTTCTTCAGATGCTGCAAAATTGAGAAAAAATATGCAACAAGATGGAATAGTAGAACCAAAACATAAAAACTCAGCTCACCACATAGTAATGTCTAACTCTACAGATTCTAGAATGATTGAGTTAAGAAAGAAAATGAAAAAGTTAGGGATAGACAAAAACGATAGTGCAAATGGTGTTTATTTACCTACCTCTTCTAAAGTGAAAAACAACGCAGGTACAAATGCACATTCTCATAGTAGAGTTCATACTAACGAGTATAAAAAGAATGTCTATGAAAAACTTAAAAACATTAATAACAAATCTGATTTTGAGGACGCACTAATGGAAATTGGTGATGAACTACAATCAGGTATTTTTAAAATAAAACCATGACATATACAGAATTAGAGACAAAATTTAACGTTGAGAAGGATAGCTTCCACAATATGAAGCAAAATATAGAAGAAAAAATTACTACCTCTAAGTATTCTTTGGGAGAATATTTTAATATTTTACCTTTTTCATATCAGCGTCTTGGATTGCAAAAAGGAAAAATTATTGAAGATAAAGATAAGATAAAATCTTTTGATAATGTGTATATATACGGTTTTGATAAAGAAGATAAACTAATTGAAATTAAAGAAGGTATCGAAATAAAAAATCACTTTTATCATCAATTTTTTATATATGATGAAACTTCAATCGTGTCTTATAGGTATACAAATAGCAATGATTTACAGAATATATCTTATTATTTCGTAGAAAAAGATAAAAATAGAATTATCAAAGTTTTATCTAAAGGAAGGCGTGGAGGAAGAAGAGAACAGTACGTATATTCAGATGATAATTTGCTTATTCGTATTGATGTAATGCAAATAGATAGAAAAGGAAATGAGTTAAATCCCTTCAAAGAGATTTTTAATTATGATTCAGCTAATGAGCTTAAAAGCATTACTAAAGTCTTTGAAAATGGAGATACAGACACTGTCTATAAGTCGATTTAATATATTTCTATTTTCTTAAATAAACATCAAAAGCTCGCTTAGAAATACAACTCAGAAGAAAGACCCAAACTTACTGTTAATGAAAGAGGCGAGTTATCTAGTGAGACAGGAGAACCACTCAATGAAAACGAACTCACTACGTGGGTGTATGAAGAAGGTAGCTTCACTCCAAGTGCAAAACTGGTAGGAAAAGATAAATATTCTATCATCTCCAATTATCTAGGTACACCAGAAGCAGCTTATGATGCTACTGGTAAAAAGGTGTGGTCTTGTGAGCTGGATGTATATGGAAAAATCCGTAGTCTTGATGGACAAGCTCATTTTGTGCCTTTTCGTTATCAAGGTCAATACCATGACGTAGAGATTGATTTATATTACAACCGATTTAGATATTATAGCCCTCAATCTGGGACTTATATCAGTCAAGACCCTATCGGTCTAATAGGAGAGAATCCCAATTTTTATGGTTATGTCTATGATTCTAATAGTTTTGTTGATATATTTGGCTTAACAGTAAACAACCTTGTTAGGTATAAACCTGACAAAGTAACTCCTAGAGGAGGGGGAAGATCAACAGCTATAAATAGAGCTTGGAAAGAGGAACAAGCTCTCATTAGAAGAACAGGGCAGGGTTCTAGAGATTGGACTCAAGCAGAAATTAATCTTATCAATAGTAGTAATTCAGGAAGTCGTTTGACTAGTATTATGTCAAATGCTGGATATACAGGTCATCACATTAATAATGTAGCTGATTTCCCTACTTGGCAAGGTGATCCAAAAAATATTATTTTCCTACAAAACGCAAATCATCCTTCAGGAGTTGATGAACATTTATTATCAAATCAAGGACATAGAGGTGCTTATACTAATAAGACTAAAGGACGTTTGATTGATAGAAATAAATCTACTCATTAAACAATATAAAACTATATCAACAAGATGAATTTAAAAGAATCTCTAAAACAATTTTCAATAGTTTTTTCTCGTCAAGAAATTAATATGGGTAGTGTTAGTTATAATGATACTTCTATAGATTCTGATGAATCTATAGAACAAGTATATGAATTACTATCTTTTGATCAAGCTTTAACTATTGGTGGAGAAATGTTTATTACTATCAAGCCAGATCTTTCTAAGGCTCAAGAAGGATGGTATCTTATAAAAAATAAACAAGGAGATTGGGAAAATAATGATGCTTCTTGGAATAAAAATTGGGTCGTATTTGCTGATCGTTCAGGAGATGCTATATTTTATGATAAGGAAAGCAAAAAAGTAAATGGAACAATAAACGGAAAAATATTTTTTCCACTATCTCCAAGTTTAGCTATATTTTTTAGAACTATATCTGAATGTATGATTTTAGAAGAGGAAAAATATGACTTCACTACACGAGATGAAGACGAAGATGAATTACTTCCTGATTATTTGGATAATATATCTTCTATGTTAGAAAATAATTTAGATGAACATTATCAAAAAGGCTTTATGCAATTTTTCTTTGAATAAAGATGAATTAACATAGGCTCTTACTTAAATTAGCTTTATGAGCTGAGAAATACATTTATTTGGAATCAGACTCTCATTAGATTGTCTGATTTTTTTTGTATAGGTATTGGTAGCAATTTTTAGAGGTGTATTCATAGCTGCTGTTAAACAAATGAGAAATGGATTACGTCCTTGGTCAAGGATTCCCAATATTTCAAGACGTACTGCTCATCATTAATATTTTTAACAATTTTTATTTATTATGTTTGGCTTAAAATATCGTTTTCAAGATGTCTCGTTTACTCCAGAAATGAAGAATCTTCTATTACAATTGGAGGAGATAAAATGGTTTAAAGATAAAGAAGAAGTGAGCAATTACACAAAGTTCAACCTAAAAGTAGTATCTGATATAGAAATATTAAAAGATTACTTTATAAAGTGTAACTACAGTGGTGGAAATAGTTTAACAGCTCTTTACTATGAAGTAAATAATCAATTTGGTTTTGAGCTATATACAAAAGACCACCAAATGCGTGATAATACTTGGTCAAGATTAGAAAAGGAGATTGAAAAAGAAATTGATAAAAGTTCACTTAACATTGTCAGTATCAAAGAACAATTCATCGCTCTAAATAATATCAATGTTGATATACGATTAGAGTTATTAGTAAAATCAATGTTTTTTGAAATCTACTATCAACAATATTTTCCAAATATTACGACATTTGGATTAGATGTTTTACCACTTTTAGAAAAAGGTTATACAATTATTGGTTGGGACGGGTTTCAAAAAGATGAAGATATTGATACTGAAGATGAATTTCATGGTGAAGATTATAAAGTAAGTAAAGCAGATGGAACGTTAGTGATTTGGTAGTGTAGATATATTTAGTTGAAAATCAATTTATACAAGTAGAAACATAAGAACCTATCAATGAAAATGAATTTACTACATGGGTATATGAAGAAGATTCTTATGTTCCGTCAGCAAAGCTAGTAGGGTAAGAAAAATACAATATTGTTCCCGATTATATTGGAAAACCTACTCACGCCTATGATACAAGTGGTAAACTTGTCTGGTTTGCTGAATATGATATTTATGTAGTTTTAGAGAGAAAAAATATTTTATTTCTTCTCTTTTATCTTGTATGGATATACATTAGATGAACGCTTCTTCAAGGTATGTAAAAAACTGTTTAGTAAATAGTTCCATTCATTTTCTGTGGGTTGAGGCTCTTTTTCATAATCCCTTTCTAAGATTATCTCTAAAGTTCTTACAAAACCCTGTTTTAGTGATTTATCTTTTTCTGTTCCTTTTTTTACTTCAATAGACTTTATATTTTGACGAAAATGATTGTATGCAAATGCTTTTATATCTGCTTGAGTTACAATACGCCCCTTAGAGAGTAGTGCTTCCCTATAAGAAGCAATCTTTTCTTGATAAGTTACTTTTACCTTTCCTCCCACAGTAGGTAACATTAGTAAAACTGAATTATTCTCAAAATCACTTCGTTGTAGTGGTGTTAGTATAGCTCCTGATTTTATATCATTGGCATATTCACCTAAAGTAGCCCAAAACTCTAAAGAGAAAAAATCATTATGTAACTCTTCTTTAGATAATTTTGGCTTAATCATGACATATGGATAATCACTTTGAATCCATTGCTTCTCATTAGCTTGCTGTTCTAAAGTAGCAATAAGTTGATAAAGTTGTTTTAGCTGATTATTTACAAAGTCATTTCCTATCACAGAAAAAGAAGCAGCTTCGTCTTTTAATAAATCTAATAAATGTTGAATATGCTCAGATGCGCTTCTTTGTCCGAATCTAGCAACTCCTCCTTGTCTAATAATAGCCTCCCCTTTTTCAAAACTTTCTTGATTGTATGTATTTAAATGATATGAATTTCCTTTTGAATCAGTTATACTTTCTATATCTAAAAAGAAATCATCTGTTTCCAACGGAACATAATTGACAAATGAATTAATATTTTGAGATACTTTTAATAACTGTTTATTAACTACTGGAAAACAGTTGAGAGTTAATTGGATTTCCTCTAAGACTTCTTTTAAAATAACTTGAGGAAATTCTATTTTCATCCATACAATATTTTCAGAATCTTCTATAACACTTGTATCAAATAAGTCTTGTATATCTTTTGGTATCTTTTTATTCTCTTGATTAAGAATAATATCTTCTTCTAAATGAAAAAACTTTTCTGAATAGAACCCATTTATTTTTTTATTAATGTTTGCTAGTTTATTATACTTTTTATTGAGTATTTGTTCTATCTCTATATCCTCTTGAGAATCAATAAAACCTTCTTTAAAATTTATCTTTTTATCACCTACATAGATGTTTGCTTGCTTAATATTATTTAAATAAAAATCTCTATAATAATTATTGCGTGTATCTGTATAAAACAATAATTTTTTTAAAACTTCTGTATCTTCTTGTACTCTAATGCCTAACCAAAGCTTGGATAAAGGCAAGCTAGAATTAGCTTTGATAATTGATTCTTTATACAAAGAACTGTTTACCTCATACAGACTATTTCCAAAAATGAGATAGTTTATTTTGGAATTAGTTAGTTTAAAGCTAGATGTAGAGCCAAAATAGACATCTTTAATTATGGGTTGGGTAGGGTCATATATATTTGCAACACTCTTTTTTACTACAAACTGATGGGTTGGAGATACAGTCATGTTATTTTCTAAAGGCAATCCATAAGCAATAGAATGAGCTGGACTATTTCCTGTATAAGATTCTGGAGACATAATATCTATCAATCTCTCAACTACCCTACTTCTTGAATTATCAATTTCGATAGATAACTTTTCTAACTCAGCTCCACAAGCTTCTAGTAACATAGCTACAATGGGATCAAAATTAGTCTCTATTTCATTATCTAAATATCCCCATAAGTTAGCAGCACGACGTAATATACGGTCTTTGATTTTCTGTTTAGATTCCATTAAATACTCTTCAAAATAATATTATAAATAAGATAAAGGACCTAGATAGAAAAATCCTTGAAATTGAAAAGGTCTATCTGTTTTTATAATAAATCCTTTTATTTGTACATATACTTTCTTTTTCATTCGCATTGATGCAAGAGGAGAGTCTATACTTCCTTCTCTAATTTGAACTACAACTTCAGTCAGTCTCAATCTTTTCTCATGTTGTTGAATACTATCTGTTAAATCTTGAGTAATTTTATTTTTTAAAACTGCATAATCAACTAGCAAATCAAAGTCAGTTTCCCAAAATTTACAACCAAAAGATTCATCAAACTTACACTCTCCAAAAGATGATGTAGCTACTAAGTTTATGTATTGAGCAATAGAATCTTCAATACTACTCTTAGGTAACTCCTGTCTTTGAAAGATCTTACTAAAATTAAGTGGTGTTTTATAAAATGTTCCTTCCATAAAAAATCTTTTTTTAATTATTCTTCATTTTCCCAGTTATCTTCATCTGTACTCTTATTATTTTCAATATTTGCATCTACACGCTCACAAATTATGACACTATTTTCTTCTATACCATTCATATATAGAGGCAGTTTAGGGTCTACGTATTTTGATGTTCCGTACCAAGCTGGCTTTAAATAAAAAACCCAGTTTTGAGCTGTTCCATCTTCACCTACCATGTTGATGGGACTATCTATATTTCTCAAATTATAATCATTGACAAAAAAGTAAAACATACGACCAAAGTCTATACGTATGGGGGCTCTAGCTCTGAACTCTGTTCTGTTTAATGAATCATGAGATTTTTGAAAAACTAATGTAATTACAATCAATTCTTTATACTCTTCATCACTAATTTCTGGATATTCACCAGCAATTAAGTCCATTGCCCAAGTGTGATAAATTTTGGCAGGAATAGCTACAGCTTTTATAAAAGAAGAATAAATTAATGTAGGTATCAAGAAAGGTATTAAGGAAAATACCATACTAAAAGAAAAAGTATTTCCGTGAAAAATAGTATAGACTATTAAAAATGGTATAACTAAGTACAACAACACAATGAATAAAAACCACATTTCCATCCACATATTTTTAGTACCAAATTTTTCAAAATACGTTCGGTAAAGTAGTGTGTGTATCATACCAAGCAGAAATATCAAGACTTGATAAAATATAAATTCATTTAGTAAATCATCAATGGTTCTAGTAGTTCCCATAAAACAAATGAGAGCTGTGATAAATACCATAGAAAAAATATATACAAAGAACTTTAAACGATACTCTTTTTTAAAGTTTTTGACCTTATCAGCAAATAACATAGTTAATATCACAACTACTACAAGCATAATAGAGATAAAAAATATTAACGTTGTATCTAATAAAGATGCAAAATGAAAGCTAGGTTTACGAATCATGTTTTAAATTCTAGTAGTTATTCCTAACATCATATTAGGATGAGATATATAAAATTGTTCTTCTTCTTTAGGTAGAGTGATTATTGTTTTTGCCTCAACTTCCAAAGGAAGAAAATATTCATAAAATAAGTCTATAATTTTTTTTGCTTCCCCATCATAAAAATAAGAAGCTGAATTTCCGTTTTTAATTGCTCCAATTCTAAACTCTACATATAAAGAATAATCCATATATGAGCTTCCCAAAATCATATTTATACCTAGATTTGTTTCGCCCAATAATGAATTTTGTTCTGATTCTGATAGTTCTTTATATCCTATTTCTTCATATTCTACTTCTTCTTCTAAAATATAGCTCAAACATTTAGCAGTAAGCTCTAGATCTCCTACAATTTTGTAAGCATAAGGAAGTATTTTAATTAGTTTGGATAAAAAAACTATTGGAATATTCTTATCTAGTTTCCAAAAGTCATAAAAAAAACTAACTGGTTGTGTAGCATTTAAAGAGCGTAAAAAATCATTTTCAAAAGAGTCTCGTTGTATGGCATTTATCCAAAACTCATTTTCGAAGGGCATGAAAAAATTTCTTGCATCTGACTCTTCTTTTTTTTGCCTACGATAGTCTTTGGTCATCTCTTCAATCTCTTTACCTACTTTATCACTTTTAGGATAATGAAAGAGACCTTCAGGTAACATGTCATAAATACTATCTTTTGAGACATTTAGTAACAAATAAGGTAAGCTATCTGATTTAAAATCAACAAGTTCAAATCCAAGTATTTCTCTTCTGTACGTTCTAGCAAACTGCCCTTTATTACTTACCAAAAAGTGATTGATGAATCTTGGCTGTTCTGAGACTAAGGCTGATATAAGGGCTTCTACTTTAATATCAAAATGAAATGGATCAATTATATCTAGTAGATCTTCTATATTATTTTCTGTTATTTGAGTTATCATACGTTATTGATTTTAGCCTACCAGAAACAAGGTATCTCTTCTGAAAATAATCATCTGAAAAATTATAAATGCCCAATTCTCCTTTTTCCGTAGTGGCTACAATTTTTCCATTTCGCAAATAAACTGCTATATCTGATATTGGATTATCTTTACTGTACCTAAAAAAAATTAAGTCGCCTTCTTCTAAATAATCTCTTCCTAGAAACAATTTAATCTGGTCGGAATTGAAAATATCTAATGATTGATTAGGCAGTTGTATATCATAAGTGTATATAAATAAATCTTGAACAAAAGATGCCATTGTTATGCCTTTTATATCATTCCCTGTGACATAAGCATGTCCTATTTTTTTGTCTACAAAGTCATAAAATGGATAATTTAATATTTCATTGGGTTTAACTTGAAGTAATATTGAATATTTTTCTTTTAAATAAACTTCTCTATCTGTTAATTCTTCTTCATATTCATACAAAGAAGAGTCAGGGTTTTGTTGTTGATTTATAGAAAGATAATATTCTATTTTTTCTTTGTTAAATTTAAATTTGTACGGTATTTCACTAATATACTTCTTATTTTTGCAGCCTTGTAAGATTAAGAAAAAAAGAAATAGAGCAATAAATGATATTTTTTTCATAAAAGTATTACTGGTATAACTAGACAGCGAAATTAGATTTATTTTTTTTTATAATCAACTATTTAGAGTAGTTATCTATAAACATTGATTTTTTTGCACAAAATTTAGTAACCTTGTAGCTGATTTGAGTAAGTACTTTTACTTTTGCAACACAAAAATACCTTGATATAAAATGAATAAAAAAAAAACATTAACAGTTTTCTCAAATTTTGACCTTCGTGTGATAGTTGCATTTTGTTTATTATTTGTAGTAGGGATTTTATTCTTTTTACTAAAACTAGACGATTATGTAGACTGTGATAATGCTAAGTTTTTTATAATATCAGATAGATTTGCTGTTGGTGAAGTTATTCAATTTGATGTTGAAGTTGGAAATGCAAAAAAATGGGAATGGGACTTTGGAGATGACTCTCCCAAAGAATACAGAAAACAAACACTGCATAAGTATACTAGGGCAGGTGTATATACAGTCAGTCTTGAAATTAATGGCTCTTGTAAACTAGAAAGACAAATAGAAATTAGAAGTTTAGGAGAGATTCTAAACCAAGCTAGAGTACCTGAAATCATAACACCTAAGAATATACAAGTAGGTAAGCCTGTTACATTTAGATATAAATATAAGGGAGAAGTGTTTGCTTGGGAATGGGGTTTTGGCGAATCTGGTAGATTAGATGATACAAGTGGAAAACCTACCTACATATTTTCTTCACATGGAAAGAAAACAATTTGGCTTATGCTAAATGGAGATGCTAAACATATTGCAAAAAAAGTAATATATGTAAAGCCTAGAGATATCGTTGAAGAAATTACAGACGAAGAAGTAATAGAAGGATACACGTACGAAAAAGATCCTGTAAAATTTGAGTTACCTCCAGGAGACCCCAAAAGAGATCCAATGGAAGAGTTTCTAGATAAAGTACCTCTCAATCCTCCACTCAAAAAATCGGAAGAGCAAATTAAAGAAAAAGACAAGATTGCTTTAGCTCCTGATATTTCTGAAGAACAGTTTGAGCTATTGCTATTACAAGTAGCTGCTCAAAGCAAAACAAAAGAAGATTTTGCCTCATTCATATGTGAAGATTTTGATATTCCTGTAGTTAAAAATGGAGAAAAAATCATCTCTTTTGCTGAATTCTGCAAGCTAATAAAGGGTAAGGAAATTAGGATTGACATTCTTCGTCTGACAAAAGACAATATTAATTGTATTGATGGATTTACAATAGAATATAAGGTTAAAAAATTTCTTCGTTGGGGTAAAGACAACGATTGATAACTTCTTTGTTTGCCTACTCACTGATTACTCCATTTTTATAAAACCAATTATGAATACTAAAACAAACTCAGATGTTCTTCTCCATTCGGAGGTGATACAAGCTCTAGAAATTGCAAAAAAAATAGCAGAACAACATCAACATGTAGAGTATAGTGCTGCTCATTTACTGAAAGCTATGCTAAATAGAGATTTATCTCTATTAAAAGAACTTGAGAGCACAGGAAAAGATGTATATTTTATAGAGGAGTGGGCAGAAGTAAGAATAGAAGAGCATGAAAAATCTATACAACGTACTTTTCCAGAAGCAGATGAATCAATAGATGCAGTAGTTAATGAAGCTGACCAAGTCCGAGAACTACTTGATAAGGAAGAAATTGACTTATTTTGTATCATGGTCGCTATTTCCACTCCTGGGGTAGGGTTTAACTTTGACCAAATGAAGACCTTTCCTGTCAAACGTCCTGAGTTGCTTCACGAACAAAATGGGATGAATCTACACAAAGAACTGACAGAACTTCCTACCCAAACATCTCCAGCAAAATTTGTATATAAATACTGTACTGACTTAACTTCTCAAATTAAAAATCATAGAACAGCAATTGTTGGAAGAGATAAAGAACTAAAAGAGCTTGTAGAAATTATATGCCGCTTTTCAAAACCAAATGTAATTTTGAGAGGCTACTCAGGAGTAGGAAAATCAGCTCTCATTAAAGCATTTGTCAAACTTTTAGTAGAAGAACAGCTACCTAATAAATTGAAAAATATTTCTGTCTTTGAATTAAACTTAGGTACTCTCATTACAGGAGCTTCATACAAAGGTGAAATCGATGACCGATTGAAAAAAGTATTGAAAGAACTCCAAAATTATCCAAAAACTATCCTAGTAATAGATGGTATTCATAGCATTTTAGATAAAAATAATGATAATGCAGCTATCTCTAACTTATTAAAAGAATATTCTCACAAAGGAATTACTTTTATTGCCACTACAACCATAGATGAATACACAAAAAAAATAGAGAAAGATGAGAGCTTAGCTAGTTTGTTTGAGGTTTTGGAGATAGAAGAACCCAATCAAGAGCAATCTTTTCGAATGATAAAAACAACATTAGAGAGTTATACTGAGCATCATAAAATAAAAGTAAGTGATGATACAATAGAAGAAGCTATTCGCTTGTCTCAGCGATTTCTAAAAGAAAAAAGTTTGCCTGAGTCTGCTCTTGCTCTTCTTGACCGTACGATGTCAGTAATCAAAACATCAGGTGAGTCATTTTTAAAAGAGAAAAAAAACATACTCAAGAGTATAGATAAACTAAAAGAAAAACCTACACAACAGGAGATAAATTGGTTATATGATGACCTACAAAAAAAAGCACATTACTTACTCACACAAGAAGAAGATATAATATTAGAAACAAAAGAAAATAATACTACAGACGAGTATCAGATAAGTGATTTGATAATGTTGGTAGAACGTTTAGAAAAGGTAGCTCAAGTAAAAAAAGATAAACTAGAGCCTGTTGATATTTGTGCTATTGTTGCACAAAAGACAGGTATTCCCATTGGAAAACTTCAATCTGAAGAACAAGAGCGTTTACAACAAATGGAGAGCATTCTTCAAAAGAGAGTTATAGGACAAGATATAGCTATTCAAACGATTACAGAATCTATCCTAGAGTCTCGTGCTGGATTAACGAAAGCAGGACAACCTATTGGTTCATTTTTCTTCTTAGGTCCTACAGGAACAGGAAAAACAGAACTTGCAAAAGCATTAGCTGAATTTCTCTTCCAAGATGAGAGTGCCATTATTCGTTTTGATATGTCAGAGTTTAAAGAAGAACATTCAGCAGCTCTACTTTATGGTGCGCCTCCAGGGTATGTAGGATACGAAGAGGGAGGGCTTTTAGTAAACAAAATACGACAAAAACCTTATTCTATTGTTCTATTTGATGAAATTGAAAAAGCACATAGTTCTGTCTTTGATGTTTTCTTACAGATTATGGATGAGGGAAAACTACATGATAGATTGGGAAAAGAAGGTGATTTTTCGAATGCTTTGGTTCTGTTTACTTCAAATATTGGTTCAAAGTATATAGTAGATACTATAAATTCAGGAAACCCTCCACCATCTTCAAATCAGCTTATGGAGATAATGGCAAATAACTTCAGACCTGAGTTTTTAGGTCGTTTGACTGAAATTATACCATTTAGTCCAATAACTTTAGAAAATGCAACTCATATTTTTAATATACATTTAAAGAAAGAACTACTGAGTTTATTAGAGCCACTAGAAATAACTCTAGAGATAGAGGATGAAGCTTTAAAATTTTTAGTAAAAAGTGGCTTTAATGCTACTTATGGTGCAAGACCTTTAAAAGGTATTATTCGTTCTGAATTAAGAAGACCGCTCGCTAGAAAAATTATAGCCAATCAAGTAAATAAAAAAGATAAAGTAATAATCTTTTTAGAGGAAGATAAGCTATTATGGAAAATAAACTCTTTAGATAAAAATTGAAATAATACAATTATATTTTATGTTTTCACAAGTAAAGTATATATTTACAAGATAAGTACTCATCAATTTTTTTAATTACTATAACTTTATGAGCTTAGTAGCCAAAATGTATGTGGAGGATAAAGAAATTAATATCCTAGATTACAAATTTCGCTTTACCCGTTCTACTGATGAACATGGCAAACCGATGGGCAAACCTAGAGGAACTATCTTTGAAATTGTTTTTGAAACTACCTCTGACCAAAGTTTTATGGAGTGGTCTATTGCTACTGATATGACTAAACATGTCAAGATTATAGTTTCTCCTGTCACCAAATCAAGTAAGAGCAGAACCATTGAACTCTACGATGTGTACTGCGTCTATTTTAAAAACGACTTCGATGCTCAAAATGGTGAACCTATGACAACTCTCATTCACCTCACACCTGCCATTATGATAGATGATGGTTACAAAGTATTAGATCACTATTGGAAAAAAACAGATTTGAATGCTGAGGCGCCTGTAACGACACTAAATAAAAACGAAGAACCTACCATTCAACTTATAGACTGGATAGATGCAGAAACTGAAGGAAATTTATCAGAGATAAACTATGGCTCAGAAACTAGTCTCAAAGTACAGATTAATAATCCAGAAGGTAGTGAGGCTAAAGTCATAGTAGAAAAAGAAGACGGTAGTGACTTTGAAAATGGTAAAAAACAACTTGTTACTACTGCTTTTTTAGATGAAAATGGTTTTGCCAAGATTTCTGCTGTAAAACTTTTAGGAACATGGGCATCAGAAGATGAAGAGCTAGATTTTGATACGCTCGTTGCCCAAGTCGAACATGCAGGGAAAAAGAAAAAAAGTCCCAAACTAAAAGTCAAGAAACCCAAAATCAGTTACGAGTGGCAAAAGCCTGACGATGGTAGTTTGCTTAAGGAAGTAGATTATGGAGAGAAAGTAAATTTAATCTTGGAAGTAAAGGACGGAAAAGAAGGAGCTTGTGTTTCTGTTGTCCTTACTAAAAAAGATGAAACTGAATTTACATCAGGAGTAAAAGAAATTCCTTTTGAGGCAGAACTAGATAAAAATGGAAAAGCAATCATTGAGGATATTTTGATAGAAAAACAGTGGATGGACACTCCAGATAACGAAATAGATTGTATCATTGCTAGAGGGAGTGTAGATGGCATAAAGAGCAATAAAAAAAGTAAAGCCTTAGACCTTATTCGCTACCCAGAAGTAGTCGTAGATTTCAGACCTGCCAACGACTATGCAGGTGAGTTTGGTTTTGATTATATGAGAGACAAAACCAACAAAAAAGATTTTGTAGATTATAAAGAAATACTTGGACTTTATAGAAATACATTAAACGCCAACAATCAACCTCTCAAGGTATTTGACTTAGATAAAACTGTAGGAGGAGGAGTACAGTACACAAGTTTGAAAAATGCTCTGGGCACTATTGAGCTTAAAGACCAGCGCACTGACGAGCAAGGTAAGAAAGTAGGTAATCCTGTAACGTGGTATAAAGATGCTAGTGGTACTCCTAAAGATTACATCCAAAGTCATTTAGCCATCTACAATGGAGATACCATAGATTTGAGTGTACAGGTAGAGACTTTAGCACACGGTAATGAACTAGATATTGAATATGATACCACGCTCTTTAGCCTAACAACAAGTAAAATTCCTAAAAAAGGAGGCAACAAACGCTTGAATGAGCACTTACAACTGACCTGCCTTGCAGAGTTTGCTAATGAGCAATATCTCAAAGTCAAATACAAAGACCGAACATTAGGACAACTTAATATTTTACCTAATGACAGACCTCACCGATTTAGGAAAGACGTGGTGTTTGTAAATGTAAAAACCAACTTAACAGGAAGAGGTACAGGAAATGTAGGAAACAGTGCAGGTGAGGATGTCCTGTTAAGACGATATCTTCGTCAAGCCTTTGTTCGTCTGGATTTAGCTCCTACTATTGACTTAGATTTAAGAACAGATGCTACGTTTAATAGTCGCTTTACTAACGGAAAGGTTATTTCAAATAGAAATGGTTTACATGCTTATCTGAGAAGCCAAACCTCAAACCTTTATGCTAATCATCTTAAAGTGTATTTCATCAATGAAAAATGTCCTAAGATAGAAAATGGAAAACAAATAGGTTTTGTAGTAGGAGAGGCAGAGAGTTTTGCGGCAGATGCTGTCATTGTCTTCGCAGAACACAATGATAAGACTACTTCTCATGAGTGCATGCACGCTATGGGATTACGCCATCCTTTTGACCCCCGAAGTCCTTATATGTTTGAAAAAAATCATACTCAAAATATTATGGATTATTCTCATAATGTAGGCATAGACTGCATTTATACTTGGAAATGGCAGTGGCAAATTTTACATGGAGGATCTCTACCTGAATAAATTTATTATGAGAAAAATATTTTTAATCCCATTTATTTTTTTAATTTTTAGTTGTATGAGCGAAAAAGTATATTTCAACACACTAGCAGACTCTAAATCTAGTGATACCTTTGATATAGAAAAATTTAATCGTTTAGAAAAAGGAGGGGAATATCGTGATACATTACAAGACGGCACTGTCATACGTAGAATCTCTTCTGAAGTAGATTTTATAGAATTTGAAACCCCCCCTCCCCCCTCTATTTTAAGAGTATCAAGGAGCTTTCATCTCAATGGTAACCTCAAAATGAAAGGAATGTCTTATCGAAGTGATGAAGATTTAGGTATTTGGAGAGAGTATGATGAGCAGGGTAACCTCATCAAGGAAGAAAATTATGATGAAGGCTATGACTATTCTTTTGAAGATGTGGTTAAATTTTTACGCATCAGAGGAGTAGATTTATTTGGTAAATACACCTCTATTCGTCGAAACGATGGTGTGTGGGAAGTATCTTACGTCAAAGGAAATGGCTATCCTAAATATTTTCACGTTTTTTCTATTGATGGAAAGACTGGAGAAGTGCTTTCTAGCGATAAAAATGAGTTCGTTATAGAATAAGAATCGTATTTTATTTTCCTCCAAAGCTATCTTTTCTTTTTGTAGAAGAGGTAGCTTTTTTTAAAAATATAGCAGCTCACCAATAACCACAGACTCTAGAACTACCTCATAGTTTTAGTAATAGTTCTGCCTATACTTTCAAGGAGTTTGAAACTCAAAACATTATGGACTATTCTCATCAAAAAGGCACTGATCGTATTCACTTATGGCAATTCCAATGGAATATTGCACAAGGAAATGCAAACCCTGAATAAAATATGATGAAAAAAATTATTTTAATCCCATTAGCACTATTAATCCTTAATTGTATGAGTGAAAAAGTATATTTCAATACACTAGCAGAATCTAAATCTAGTGATACCTTTGATATAGAAGAGTTTGAAAAACGAAAAATAGGACATCAATACTTTGATACTCTAAAAGGGGGTACTGTTATCCGTAGAACATCCTCTAACATTGAATACTCAGAATATGAAACCCCTCCTCCCCCTAATTTATTGGAAGTATATAGAGGTTTCCATCTTAATGGGAAACTCAAAATTAAAGGTATATATTATCCCAATGATGTAGAGTTAGGGATTTGGAGAGAGTACGATGATGAGGGTAATCTCATTAAAGAAGAAAACTATGATGAAGGCTATGAGTATTCCTTTGAAGATGTAGTCAAGTTTTTACGTCTAAGAGGAGTCGATTTATTTCATAGATATACCAGTATCACTAGAAATAATGGTGTTTGGAATATTGTTTATGTCAAAGGCGATAAATATCCTAAAGATATTTATGATATTGATATTGATGGAAAGACTGGAAAGGTTCTTAGTAAAGCTAAAAATGTGTTTCAAGAAGGCTCTTAAAGACATCAGAAGGCTTGTCTTGTATTTTTTTTGGCTTATACTTCTGTCTAGTTGTATAAGCCAAAAGGTATATTTCAATACATTAGCAGAATCTAAATCTAGTGACATCTTCGATATAGAGAAATTTAACCATCTTTCCAAACAAGGTGAATACTACGATACTTTAAATGATGGTACTGTAATACGCTGTTTTGGAGACGATTCAACAAATTATGTTAGATATGAAACCCCTCCTTATCCTTCTGTTTTTCAAATTTACCGAGAGTTTCATACAAATGGTATTCTTAAAAAAAAAGGGCTAAACTTTGAGAATAATTTTGGCAAAGGTATTTGGAGAGAATACGATAAAGAGGGTAATCTTATCAAAGAAAAAAATTATGATGAAGGCTATGAATATTCCTTTGAAGATGTAGTCAAGTTTTTACGTCTAAGAGGAGTCGATTTATTTCATAGATATACCAGTATCACTAGAAATAATGGTGTTTGGAATATTGTTTATGTCAAAGGCGATAAATATCCTAAAGATATTTATGATATTGATATTGATGGAAAGACTGGAAAGGTTCTTAGTAAAGCTAAAAATGTGTTTCAAGAAGGCTCTTAAAGACATCAGAAGGCTTGTCTTGTGACACTATTTCAAAAAGTGTGTAAGTTTAAAATTTTGATTATTTTTCATTAGATTTAAACTTATACTTTTATGAACGTAGAGGAAATTTTAACAGATGATTTTTTACAACAATTTAAGACAGGCTCAGAGCTAAATAGTTTCTTAGAAGCCTTACATCATCGTGGTCTTGAGAAAATATCTTCCTCAAGCCTTTGTTCGTCTAGACTTAGCTTCTGCTATTGACTTAGATTTAAGAGCTGATGCTACGTTTAATAGTCGTTTACTAATAGGAAGGTTATTTCTAATAGAAATGGTTTACATGCTTACCCAAGAAGCCAAACCCCTAATGAATATACCAACCACTTGAAGGTATATTATATTAGTGAAACGTTTCCAAAAGCTGTAAAAGGACAAATAGTAGGAAGCGAGGCAGAAGAAAACTCTAATCCCCCTGCCATTCCTTCCAAAGTTGTAGTAACTTAACTATTGTAGTATTTTTTACACTTAATTTAATAGCAAGGCTCTGTTTTATTGAACAAGCAATACGGATATCGTATGTCTACAGAGTCTTGAAACCTGTAGGTTTTCACGCTATCTATTTTACCTGTTTTACTATAGTAAGTCCATTTTCCATGCTTATAATTATCTTTTACTTCTCCATCTTCTTTGATTACTCCTTCTTCAGGATAAAAATCTTTCCAATAACCAGATCCTTTTCTAAACTTACTACTGTAAAGTCTATTTCCATCTATGTGAAAGACTTCTAAAAAACCTGAGTAATTACCATCTTTATAAGATATTGATTTAAGTGTATCTCCTCCATGACATACTTGATACTTTCCTTTAGGATAGCCATCAACTATTTCTATGTGGTGTGAACCTATGTAGGTATTTTCACCTTCATAATACGATAATGAAAAAGTTTCAAAAATATAAGATGGAGAATGTAAAATTGTATCTTCTAATTCAACTTGTGTTGCTTTTCCTATTATCTGTCCTTTATGATTAATATAATGATCTTTGATAAACTCCTTGACATCTTCTTTACTATTTAAATTGTATGATGGGGGACTCAATAAATTTACCTTAGCAAGCTTCTGACAACTCATCATAAGAATAGATAATATATATAGGAATAGATATTTTTTCATTAATGATAGTACTTATTTGCTTCCTCTTGCATAATTTTCCATTGGAATTTTGTAAATGAAGTGTGATTATTTAAATCATAATCCATAATATTTTCAGTAGACTTCTTTTTAAATTTATATTTGTCTCTTGCAAAAATAGTTCTGTATGCTTCTGCTAGTTTTTTATATCTTTCCACCTCTTTTTTCTTAAACTGTATTGCTGGGTGTGATTGATTTGATTTAAGATTTCTATTTAAATAGCCTTCAGCATTTTTCTGTTTATCTACAAACCGTTTAACAAACGCAGCTTGCTTTGTTTTATCATACTTTGTCTCAGGGAAAGTATGTAGTAGTCCCAATGTATGTGCTATTTCATGTGCATATGAAGATAAGTGGTTAAGGTTATTTTTGAAAATAATACAGTGCTTATTATCAAGAGGAGCTGCGAATGAACTCCCTCCAGCTGTATCTGAGGACAGAGATGTCAAATAAAGAATAATATTCTTCTTCTTCATTAATAATGTTTCTTTAAGACCAAATTGGTGATGAAAGAAATTAAGCATTTTACCTGAATCTACTTTCATAGCTGTCTCATCTACAATAAGATTTTTGAAACGAGCATAGTTGTATTCTTCATCTTGCCAACCCTTTCCATTTCTTGGGTTTTTACCTACATTAGCTATTTTTAATGCATTCTTACTAAATCCCCAATCATAAGTATTTTCTATATCTAGTTTGACTTGAATAAGTGCTTGATTAAGACTCTGTTTATTAAGATAATCTTCTATAGCTTGTAGACCATCTACTTTTTTTAGTTCATTTTCAATTACATTTTTTCCAAAAGGTAGATTTTTATCAATTAAGTATGAAAATACAACAGGAATATTAATTGTATAATCTTTATGATTAGAGTTTTTAAGTACATTGAGCTTTCCAACAAGATTTTTAGTAGATGATTTGACCTCAATTGCCTCATCTTTTTCAAGGGGCTTATCACAATAAATCTTAATCATAACAGGATTTAATGCTTCCATAATAGAGAAACTATTTGGTTCTACTCGAAGGTTAGGGTTTGTTGGTTCAAGAGCAAAACGTTCTGTTTCATAATCTATATCGTTACCCACATGATCCATGGAAAGTGTCAAGATCAACTCTACTTCTTTACCTATCTTTTCTTTATGATTTGGAAACATTGTCAGCCAAGGAACATAGTAATCTCCGTAAGCTTTGCCATTGCTATCTGTTACATCCATTTCTATAGGTGTGTAGAGTTGTTTAAGCTCTTCTAAACCATCTATACAAATACCTTTACTTTTGTCTAACCATTCTTCTCTCATCCAGTCATAGCCAAACTGTCCTGTATAAGAGTGATCAATACGATTAAAGTATACAATATATTTTTTTTCTTCTTCAACAATATTTATAGAAACACTTTTTTTATATCCTATAGAAGGTGCTGTAAGTGTGAATATATTTGGCATAACATTTTTTTTTACTTGGTTAAGTAGATAAGAATGAGATTGAACTATTTCTCTTGGACAAGAACAATAAGTTGTATTTTATCACTCTCACCAGTAATTTGATACTTTTTTATTTGGTCATTGAGTAAACGATTTCCTTGATATTCAAAATCATGATCTTTATCCTCTAAGTTAATATCAATTGTTTTACCTTCCATTCCCTCTGACTCTATCATTAAAGTTATTTTTTCACCTACTTTAAAATCATTTATTCTTTTACCATCTTCTCCAATAACATAGTAGTCTATAATTCTTCCCTTTTCTTCTTCACTTTTTAGAACTGTTACAGGCACATTCGCATTCAAATCTGTCTTTTTCCAATAGTGCTCTAAAACTTTATGTCCATCATCTATCATAATGGCTGGCGTTAGATGAATAAGTGTAGTCATTGGTTCACCATTTTGAGCATTGAAGCTGTTTTTGAAATGAACACAATGCACATCATAGAGTTCTATAATTCTGCTCTTGCTTGTTTTAATTATAGGGGAAATTACAATTTTGACATGTTTGGTCATATCAGTCATAATAGACCATTCCATAAAACTTTGATCAGAAGTAGTTTCAAAGAGGATTTCAAAAACAGTTCCTCTAGGTTTACCCATTGGTTTTCCGTGTTCGTCAGTAGAACGAGTAAAACGAAATTTGTAATCAAGGATATTGATCTCTTTATCCTCTAAGTACATTTTAGCAACTAAGCTCATAAAGTTATAGTAATTCAGAGAAATTAATTCATGCCTATTTTGTAAAGATATGCTTTACTCATGAAACAATAAAATTTAACTGTACTTTATTTATATTTTACTATAAGGTTATTTTTCACAGAATTAAACTTTAGTTTTTACTCCTAGGGTTGCTTAACTACTCATTGAGTATAGAGTTGGAAAAAGTAAAAGTTATAAAATAATATATCTCTAAAATTCTTATATTTATATAATATTATTTATCTATATATCTATTTCCCATAT